>JBKBTH010000161.1:0-4991 GCA_046290915.1 Sphingorhabdus sp. | reverse complement strand
GCGCTGTCGTTTCTGCCAATTCGTCATATTCGGCGAGAACATTAGGCAAGCCAGCATTGGGATAGGCCATGACAAGCGCATCGGCTTGCTTTGACTAAGCCGCCAAATGCGGACGCAATAGGTCAGCGCCGAACGAGCAGTTCAGCCCGATAGTGAGGGGTTTGACGTGGCGGATCGCGGCCCAAAATGCTTCAACGGTATGCCCCGACAAATTGCGTCCAGCCATGTCGGTGATCGTCATTGATATCATTAGCGGCACATCATGCCCGCACGCTGCGGCGGCTTCCTGCGCTGCCATGGCCGCGCATTTGGCATTCAGCGTATCGAAAATTGTTTCGATGAGAAGGAAATCGACGCCACCTTCGATAAGCGCATCGCATTGTTCGCGATAAACGCCTTTCAGATAATCAAAGTCGATTTCACGGTAGCCAGGGTCATTGACGTCGGGCGACAAGGACAATGTTTTGTTCGTTGGTCCAACAGAGCCAGCGACAAAGCGCCGGTTTCCGTCTTCCGCTTCTGCGGCGTCGCAACAAGCCCGGGCGAGTTTCGCGGAATCGATGTTCAATTGCTGGACCAAATGTTCGCAGCCATAATCAGCCATGCTAATCTTGGTTGCGCTGAAGGTGTTGGTTTCAATCATGTCCGCGCCAGCTTTTAGGTAAGCGCTGTGGATTGCGCCAACCACGTCAGGGCGCGTGATGGAGAGAAGATCGTTATTGCCCTTTTGATCGTGCGTCAGTTCCAATGACCCGCGATAATCAGCCTCTGACAATTTATAGCCCTGAATGGCCGTCCCGTACCCGCCGTCAAAGACCAATATTTGCTTAGCCGCTCTTGCAACAAATGCTTCGCGCGGGGTCATGCTGCTTGCTCCTGCACGGTCATAGCGGGGCGTTTTCCAAGCAAATGGCAGATGGCGTAAGACAGTTCGGCGCGGTTGAGCGTGTAGAAATGGAAATCACGCACGCCGCCTGCATATAGACGTCGGCACATTTCAGCCGCGACGGTAGCGGCGACAAGTTGCCGTGCAGAAGGATGATCGTCCAACCCTTCAAACAAATGTGCCATCCAGACCGGAATGGCAGTGCCGGTCATATTGGACATGCGCGTGATAGCGCCAAAGTTTGAAACCGGCATGATGCCCGGCACGATTTCGGCATCGACACCGGCGGCGGCCACAGCATCGCGAAAGCGGAAGAATGTTTCGGGTTCAAAGAAGAATTGCGTGATCGCCCGGCTCGCGCCCGAATCAAGCTTGCGCTTCAGGAAGTCGATGTCGGTTGCAGCCGACAAAGCCTCCGGGTGGGTTTCGGGATAGGCGCTGACTGATATTTCGAACGGATGGAGCTTGCGCAGCCCTTCGACCAGTTCCGCAGCGCTGGCATAGCCGTCGGGATGCGGGACAAATTGGCCGTCCGAGCTTGGCGCATCGCCGCGCAGCGCGACGATATGCCGGACACCTGCTTCCCAATAAGCATTGGCAACGTCGGCAATTTCGCCTTTTGATGCCTCGACGCAGGTTAAATGGGCAGCAGCTGGAATATCGGTTTCGCGGGCAATGCGGGCGACGGTGTTGTGCGTCCGCTCCCGCGTCGTACCGCCAGCACCATAAGTGACAGAAACAAAGCGTGGCGCAAGTGGGGCAAGCGTGACGACCGAGTCCCACAATTGCTCTTCCATCTTCTCCGTTTTGGGCGGGAAGAATTCAAAGCTGATTTCGCAATCACCGGAAAGGCCAGCGAAAAGGGGTGAGGCCAGCGCCCGGCTGGCTTCTTGCATTTGGGCGAGCGGGAGAATCATGCAACAATCCTTAAGTTGTTTTTTGGGCGCGGGGCGGCGAACGACAGTTTTTGCCCCATCCATACTTTTACGATGAGTTCGCCTGCCTCAAGTGCGACCTGGTGCACCATCTGGAGGCCATGTGCTGCGAACGCGTTCCGCATAAAGTCGTCGGTAAAGCCAAGGCGCGCATGGGCATGCACCGTCCGGAGCTCTTCATGGTCATGTGCGGCGAAGTCGACGATCACGAGCCGTCCATCCGCTGCGACTGTCCGGATGGCTTCTGCAATGACAGCCTCGGGATCTTGCGCGTAATGCAGCACTTGATGAAAAATGACGGTGTCAAATTCGCCATCGCCAACAGGCAGCATGTTAAAGTCGCCAAGCTTGATTTCGACCTTGCTTGCGATATCCGCACTGAAGTTTGCGATTTTTGCGCGGGCAAGCCGCAGCATTTCGGGGCTATTGTCCAATGCGACAAACCGGCTTGCGCTCGCGGCAAACAATTCCACGATGCGGCCCGTTCCTGTACCGACATCCAGAACGCTGCCCAACGGCGCGCTATGTAAAATCTGCGCTATCTTCGCTTCAACTTCCGAATCAGCGACATGCAGCGATCTAAGAAAGTCCCACTCCTCTGCATGTGCCGCAAAATAGGTGGCAGCCATGTTGGTCCGTGCGTTCCGTACTTCATCGAGGCGCGCCAAATCCTTTTGAAATGCCTTTGCCTGCGTAACATCGGCTTCTTTTAGCAACGATGTCAGACGAACATCCTCCAATACTGCGCCGGGTCGCAGGAAAACCCAGCTTCCTTCCTTGCGACGCTCCAACAGCGCAGCCTCATCCAATATACGTATATGGCGCGAAACGCGGGGCTGGCTTTGGTCCAATATCTGCACCAGCTCGCCCACTGACAGTTCAAGCCGGAGCACAAGAGATACGATTCGGAGCCGGGTCGGATCGGCTAACGCCCGCATGATATTAAGCAAATTGATCATCGTAACATCATATAAAGAATTCTTTATATCAAGTCAATCGGCTCAAATTGGCCGTATTTTCTACCGTTCTAGTAGAGTTAAACCCGAATTTGGGTCCGATTGCCTTCGCCGGATGAAAAAGCGCATTGCCACCGAATTGTGAACGGGCTAGAGGGCGGTCCGCAGACACTACTGCAATGATGTGGTGTGCCTGTCAGGTTTTCATAAGTTTTGCTAGGGGGTTTCCCATATGAAGAAAATTGCTGTATCTCTCGTTCTTGCCGCTTCGCTCGGTCTTGCTGCTTGCTCAGGTGCTGAAGAAGCAACCACAGAAGCAACAGAAGCGACCACAGAAGCAACAACCGAAGCTGCTGACGCTGCTGTAGAAGGCGCTGATGCTGCTGCAACCGACGCTGCTGCTGCAACTGAAGCTGCTGCAACCGACGCGGCTGCAACTGCAACCGACGCTGCTGCAACTGCAACCGACGCCGCTGCTAAGGCCGGTGAAGCTGCAGACGCTGCGAAAGAAGCTGCGAAGTAATATTCGCGCTTTTTAGCGAAAGCTTTTGAGAAGGGCTGTTCTGCTTGCAGGACGGCCCTTTTCTTTGTCTGCAGCAATGATAGAGATGCAACATGAGGCGCATCCTTCTATCCATGACGCTAGCTCTTTTCACGGCAGGCTGCGGTGATGCATCAGACTCCCCCGCACGGCTGGGTGTCGATGCAGAAGATGCAAAAGCGCTTGATGCCGCCGCCGAAAAACTGGATGCCGAGCGCGGCGCTCCGCCCCAAACATCGCAATAGGACGTCAGTTCTGGTGGTATGTAGCCACGGCGCGCGACACGAACTGCATGAACGTCATCCGCTGCGGAATGGACGCCGTCGTGCTGCCCATCATGACGGCAACCGCGTAACGCGTGCCATCAGGCGCAGTCATGATCCCGATATCATTATATCCTGTCGAAACTGGCGGCAAAACTTGACCAGTCCCGGTCTTGTGCAAAAAACCCCAGCCCGCAGGCACGCCTGCCTTCAACCGGTTAGGTCCGCTTGACGTACGGGACATAATGTCGAGCATGAGACGCGTCGACGATGCCGACAACAGTTCGCCCTTCGCCAGCTTCGCCAACGCGCGGACGATCGCTTGCGGGCTTGCTCCGTCAATGGGATCATTCAAATAGCGGTCAAGCGCAGCCTTGCGCGTCGCCAACGGAACGGCATCGCGCGCTGTGTAAAAGCGCCGCCCAATTGAATATTCCTGATTCCAGTCCATCCCGGCAATGCCGCTTTGCAAAGCGCGTTCGCCAGGCCCGAAACGGATCGCACCCAAATTCTTGCGCGCGATGAAACTGTTCACGGCCTGCGGACCGCCTGCGGTGCGCAGCAGCGAGTCATTGGCGGTGTTGTCGCTCGCGCGAATGGCTTGTTCAAGCAGACTGAGCACCGAAACCTCGATACTGCCATTTGCGATGACCTGCTCACGAATGGGTTGATGGAAAACCGCTAGGTCATCCCGCGTGATCCGTACTTTCTGGTCAAGGCGCAGTTTACCTTGATCGACCATGTCCAACACGGTGAGCGCAACCCATGTTTTGGATACGCTTTGCTGGGGAAACAGCTCATCTACTCTGCGACCCAATACCCATTCACCGCCATCAATGCGCATGATGGCAACGCCGGTGCGGCCAGGGAACAGCCGCCATTGTTCTTGAATCAAATTTTCAAGGCCAACGGGGGGGCGTCCAAATGCGGGGCGCGGAGGGGTCACGATTGCTGGCGCGGGCCGCGTTGGCGCTTTTGTCGCGGGGGCCTGTGTTGCCGGTGGAACCGAACCGCGCCGGGCGGGTACCCGATCGGTTGATACGCACGCCGATAAAACCGACAACAGCGCCAAAGAAGCAAGGCCTCTTCTGCCAAGTTTATGAACGCGATTCTTGGTCTTTGAAATCATGTGAGCCATGAAGTGATAATAGAAGCCTCGCAGTCCATCTGTCACCGACAAAGGTAGTTTTTGCGACGAATGAGTCCCCTGCGTCGACGAGAGGAACGCGTTCATTTAGGGCACAGTTTACAATCCATTGCAGGATTTACTTGACCTAACCCCCACTCCATAGTTGTTCTTGCAGTATTCTAAAGTTCAAGGGCGGATCATATATGGACAGCATCTTTATCGGCAAGCACGCAAGCGGCCCCGAACTGCTCAACCTGAAACGGGCAAACCGCCACGGCCTG
>JBKBTH010000160.1:0-5010 GCA_046290915.1 Sphingorhabdus sp. | reverse complement strand
ACAGGTCAAGTGCGCCGCGTTCAAGGTGGTCACGCAAGCGGCCGGGCGTTCCGACAACAATCTGTGCACCCTGATTAAGCGTCCGGCGTTCTTTCGAAGCGTCCATGCCGCCAACGCAGGTGGCGATACGAACGCCAGCCTTGGCATACAGCCACATGAGTTCGCGGCTGACCTGCAGGGCCAATTCGCGAGTCGGAGCGATAATCAGTGCGGCGGGTTCGCGCGCAAGGCTAACCAGTCCACCATCAAGGATTTGCGGTGCCATGGCCAAGCCAAAAGCAACGGTTTTGCCTGATCCAGTCTGGGCCGACACGACAAGGTCGCGCCCTTCGGCTTCAGCTGTCATGACAGCAGATTGAACAGGGGTTAAAGCAGTATAGCCACGAGCGGTGAGCGCTTCATCAAGAAGCGGCGGAAGATTTTCAAACGTCATTATTGCGCGCCTTTGCGCCCTTTTTTACATAATGTCCATGCTGCGCCGCACAACAAAACAATCTTCGACAATTTTCTGTCATCGGTTATGCATCAAATATGGCTGATTCACCGAAATTCCCGCCCTTCATGGATCCCGACCAATTTGCCAAAATGCTTGAGGATTCAGCAGCCTCCGCAGCAGACCCAATGAAAGCCTATCGCGCCGCGATGGACGCGTGGGGCGCAATGCTCGCTCCGCTCGCAAAGGCAGGCCGAAATAACGTAAATCCCTCTGATCGCCGCTTTGCTGCTCCCCAATGGGAACATCCGGTGTTCGATCTGGTGCGCCAGGGATATCAGGTGATGTCTGATTATATGTTAGGCGCCGCTGAACAGCTGGAGGGCGTAGCCGATAGCGACAAAGCAAAAATGGGTTTTGCACTTCGCAGTATTGTCGAAGCGATGAGCCCAGCCAATTCGCCCTTCACGAATCCTGTTGCGCTTGAACGGGCGGTGGAGACCAACGGCGCGAGCCTGATGTCGGGCATGCAGCACTTGATGAACGATTTGCAACGCGGTCAATTGACGCACACCGACTCTGACGCGTTCCGGCTGGGTGAAAACATTGCCGCAACGCCGGGCAAAGTCGTCCATCAAACGCCGCTGTATCAGCTTATCCAGTATGACCCGGCGACCCCGGACGTGTTGACGACCCCGCTGATTATCTTTCCACCATGGATAAACCGGTTCTACATTCTCGACCTGACGGCTGAAAAAAGCTTCATCAAATATTGCGTTGACCAAGGCATCACGGTTTTTGTCGTATCTTGGAAATCTGCAGACAGTTCGATGAAAGACATTGTCTGGGATGATTACATCGCAGCACAAATTGATGCGATTGATACCGTACGTGATGGCCTTGGCGTGCCAGATGTGCATGCGATTGGCTATTGCGTTGCCGGCACAACTTTAGCCGCAACGCTGGCCGTGCTCGCAGCAACTGGCGCTGCCAACAAAGTACGCAGCGCAACATTCTTTACCGCGCAAGTTGATTTCAGCACTGGCGGCGAATTGCTGAATTTCATCGACGATAACCAAATCGCCATGATGGAAACGCTGAGCGCACCGCATGGCTATATGGACGGCCGCTTCCTCGCGCTGACATTCAACATGCTGCGCGGCAAGGACCTGATTTGGTCGACGGTTGTGAAAAATTATTTGCTGGGCGAAGATTATCCAGCGTTTGATCTGCTGCATTGGAATGGAGACGTCACCAATCTTCCGGCGAAATGGCATAGAGCCTATCTGGTTGATCTGTATCGCGACAACCGTCTGGTTAAACCGGACAGCTTATCTGCACTCGATACGCCGATTGATTTGCGTCGCGTTGAAACGCCCTCCTACATTCAGGCTGGACGCGAAGACCATATCGCGCCCGCCCAAAGCGTTTGGAAGCTGCAGGATCATTTTAGCGGCCCCACCAAATTTGTGTTGGCCGGAAGCGGACATATCGCAGGCGTCGTGAATCCTCCTGCTCAAATGAAATATCAATATTGGACCAACGAAGGGCAAGCGGCCTCGCTGGAAGAATTCATTGACGGCGCAACCGAAACCAAGGGCAGCTGGTGGCCCGATTGGCTTGTTTGGCTATCGGAAAAGGGCGATACCAAAGTCCCTGCAAAGGGCGCGCGTATACCCGGCGAAGGTCGCTTGAAGGCGCTTGAGTCAGCTCCGGGAAGCTATGTAAAAGCCCGTTGAGTTTCAATTGACGTTTACGTAAACGTCGACTAATCCGGTTTCAACATTTTTGAGGAGAATCGTGATGCAATTGGAGTTTAGCCCCGAAGAGATCGCCTTCCAGAAGGAAGTGCGCACATTCATCGCAGAAAATTATCCTGAGAACCTCCGCTCGGTTCAGGACGAAGGGCATGACCTTTCGAAAGAAGATTTTCTGTCGTGGCATCGCATTCTCGCGAAAAAGGGTTGGATCGCACCGGCATGGCCCGTCGAATATGGCGGCACCGGCTGGACAGCTACACAACGTTTCATCTGGTCTGAAGAACTCGCTGCGGCTGATTGTGTCGCTACCATGCCATTTGGCCTGTCGATGGTTGGCCCGGTGATTTACACTTTTGGCACGCCTGAGCAGAAGGCAAAATTCCTGCCCGGCGTCTTGTCGGGCGATGATTGGTGGTGTCAGGGGTATTCGGAGCCCGGCGCAGGTTCTGACCTTGCTTCGCTGCGTACCAAGGCGGTCCGTGATGGCGACGATTATGTGGTCAATGGTCAAAAGACTTGGACCACGATGGCGCAATATGCAGACTGGGGCTTCTTCCTCGTCCGCACCGATGCCGATGCCAAGGCGCAGGAAGGCATTAGCTTCCTTCTCATTGACATGAAGACGCCTGGCGTGACCGTTCGCCCAATCATTACCTTGGGTGGTGAGCATGAAGTCAACGAAGTCTGGCTCGAAGACGTCCGCGTACCTGTCGAAAACCGGGTCTATGAAGAAAACAAGGGCTGGACCTGCGCCAAGTTCTTGCTGGCGCATGAGCGTACCGGCATCGCTGCGGTTGCCCGTTCAAAGCGTGGCGTTGAGAAGATCAAGGCGATTGCACGCACAGAGCAGGACGGTGACCGTCCATTGATCGCCAACCCATTTTTCAAGCGCAAGATTTCGGAACTTGAAATCGATCTTACCGCGTTGGAATTCACCGAATTGCGGAGCCTTGCCGGCGAAGCATCGGGCAAAGGCCCTGGTCCCGAATCCAGCCTGCTGAAAATCAAGGGCTCTGAAATCCAGCAACGGATTACCGAACTCGCACTGGAAGCAGTGGGCCATTATGGCGCGCCATATTTCCGCGGATTTGGCGAAGGCGACAATGAGCATCCAATTGGTCCGGATTATGCACATCGCGCTGCACCGACCTATTTCAACACCCGCAAGACGACGATTTACGGTGGTTCCAACGAGATCCAGCGCAACATCATCGCCAAAATGGTGCTGGGTATTTAATCTAACATTTTGCCGTCACCCTGAACGCGTTTCAGGGTCTTAATTCGCAACGTTGAAATTAAGATGCTGAAACAAGTTCAGCATGACGGACCACTGGACGGGATAATTATAATGGATTTCAGCTACACCGAAACGCAGGACATGATCCGCGAAACCCTGAGCCGCTTTTTGGCGGACACCTATGACTTTGACAGCCGCAACAAGATGATCGCCAGCGACAGCGGACGCGATCCCGGCATATGGAAGGCATTGGCGCAGGATCTCGGCATGCTCGGCGCAGCTTTTAGCGAAGAACATGGCGGACTTGGTGGCGGCCACCTCGAAAATGCCTTGATTATGGAAGAATTGGGCAAGGTCATTGCGATCGAGCCTTATCTGCAAACCGTTGTTCTTGGCGGTGGCGCACTGAAGGCTGTTGGCGGCGCGATTGCCGACGCAGTCATTCCAGAAATCATTGGCGGCAATGTCATCATCGCCTTTGCATATGCCGAGCCACAGGGTCGGTATAATCTTGCCAACATTCGCACGACCGCGAAGAAGGATGGCGCTGGATATGTGTTGAATGGCCATAAGGGCGTTGTTTATGCAGCCCCTTGGGCAACACACCTGCTCGTCAGCGCCCGTACCGGTGGATCAGGCAGTGAAGCAAACGGCGTGTCGCTGTTCCTGATTGACGCGAACACCGCCGGAATTGTGCGCCGCGACTATCCAACCGTCGACGGCTTCCAGGCATCTGAAGTCTACTTTGAAAATGTGGCGATACCCGGCGACGCCCTGCTGGGCGATGAAGGCGCAGGCCTTCCGCTCATTGAGCGCATTGTTGACGAAGCAACGGTTGCCGTGTGTGCAGAAGCGTGCGGTGTCACCGCAAAGCTGCATTCGGGTACGCTCGAATATGCACGTCAGCGTAACCAGTTCGGCCAGCCCATTTCGCGCTTCCAAGTATTGCAGCACCGCATGGTCGATATGTTCATGGACGTTGAGCAGTCGAAATCGATGACTACGATGGCCACATTGAAGCTCGATTTGCCAGCAGCAGAACGAATGGCTGCAGTGTCGGCATGCAAGGCGAAGGTGTCACGCGCAGCAAAGCTTGTCGGTCAAAATGCCATTCAAACGCATGGCGGAATTGGCATCACGCAGGAGCTGGCGATAGGTCATTTCTTCAAACGTGCGACCATGATTGAAAACCAATTTGGTTCGGCTGATCACCATTATGAGCGTTTTGAACGCCTGACATTGGCGGATTAACGCGCCATTTCCATTTATTGTGCAGTGCAACATTTCTGTTGACAGTGCGTGCGCGTATCTTTATTGTGCACTGCAACACAACAGAAATGGTGCACGACATGGTAAGCAAATTAGAAGCTACACCGAAGACCGAAACCGTTGAACCAACGGCGTCTAAGGCCGCTCCTGCGAAAGCTACACCAAGCACCGTTGTAAAGAAGAAGGTTGCGAAACCATCTGCTTTGCCGGCGAAGAAAGCCGTGTCTGTTGGATCTAAACCGATTGCTCAAGGAGTGACGAATATGACTGACACTGTAAAAGCCACTGCAGAAAAGACCGCTGAAATAGCT
>JBKBTH010000159.1:4880-5115 GCA_046290915.1 Sphingorhabdus sp. | reverse complement strand
AGAAACACATACACCAACACCGCAACTGCAACACCAACAACGGCGATGGTCCGGTATTGACGGCCAAGATAAGCCTTTGCGCCTTCCTGAATTGCAGCAGCGATTTCCTGCATTTTTTCATTGCCAGCCGAGGCGCTCAGCACCTGGCGGCTGGTTACAAAACCGTACACGACGGCAAGCAACCCGCATAATATTGCAATAATTGTCAGAGACATGAAATTATCTCTCCCCTCCT
>JBKBTH010000159.1:0-4870 GCA_046290915.1 Sphingorhabdus sp. | reverse complement strand
TTGGTTAAACAACGAATATTGCCCCTCTCCTCCCGAGATTTGCAAGCCGTAGAGGTATAAGGCGGCATCGTCAGACATGGCAACCCATAAACGCCGCCCATTCCGCCGCTTCCGTCAGTGGTGTTGATAGCCAAGCGTAGGGGGTAATTTCACAGGTTCATCGCCGTTACGCAATGTCAGGCCGCCACCTGCGACGACGCGTCCAACTGCGGTTGCATCGACGGGAATGCGGGCACTCGCGGCCGCGCAAAACAACAGTTCATAGTCATCGCCCCAGCTTGCCGCCTGCATCCGGCTTTCCATGCTATCGGAGCGGTAGCTGACATAAGAAGGCGACAATGGAATGCACGCCAGATCGATCTCGATACCAAGCCTGCTGGCGGTTGCCATGCGCTCTGCATCAATCAACAGCCCGTCGGATATGTCCATCATCGCGTGGACATGCGGCGCTAGCTTCTGCCCTTCGGATAGGCGCGCCTGTGGCCGGTTGAACGCAGTAGCCAACGCGCCGACCTCGTCGAAACCTGCGTCGATCAGCTCAAATCCGGCAAGGGCATCGCCCAGCGTTCCGGTCACGTACACGGTGTCACCGACCTGAGCGCCCGCGCGTGAGGGCACTGGACGATTTGTCGCGATACCCAGCGCAGTCAATCCAAGCGCGCGTTTGTCGCCACGGTTGGAAACGGTATCTCCACCCAACAAGGCAACGCCGTAATGGCCAAGCACCTTTTCCAGACCGGCGGCAAACGCCCTGTCCCAGTCGTCATCACCAAGCATGAAGCCAAGCAGCACGCCAATGGGCCATGCACCCTTCGCCGCAAGGTCGGACAGGTTGGATGCAACCAGTTTCCACGCGACGTCGGCGGGATTGGCATTGGATTTAAAATGTACATCTTCCGCCATCATGTCGTGCGTGACGATCAGGCAAATGTCACCCACTTCAACAACCGCAGCGTCATCAAGCAGGCCGCGCGCAGCGGGATCCTTCGCGAACCCACGCAATAGGTTGATGAAGGCGGACTCGGTGGTCATATATTTTCCAGTGCGTCATCCCGAACGTGTTTAAGGATAACAAGCAACCGCAGCATGTGGTCCTGAATCAAGTTCAGGACGACGATAATAGACCTATGCCCGAACATCTTTCGCGACAGCATCCAGCAAACCGTTGACGAACTTCGCGTCCTTCTTATCAAAAAAGGCGTGTGCGACGTCGAGATATTCGTCGATGACCGTCGCTGTCGGAACGTCGGGGCGCGCAATCAATTCATAAGTGCCGCAGCGCAGAAGCTGAAGCATGGTTTTGTCCAGACGCCCCATTTTCCACTGCTCGCCAAGCTTGGCATCGACCAGCAAATCTATTTCTTCGCGGCGGGCATCAACGCCGGACACGACGTCATCAAAAAAGTCCGCATCCGCGTCAGCATATTGCGCATCTTCGATTTCCTGACCCAAACGATGGGAATGGAATTCATTCAAAAGGCGCGCAATGCCGATATTTTCCATATCCATCTGGTACAGCGCCTGCACTGACGCAAGGCGCGCTGCCGAACGGGATTTGGACTTCGCACTTGCGTTGTTGGCACTCATAATCTTTTCCTGACACTCGCCGCATGGGCGGGTAAACCTTCGGCATCCGCAAGCGTTGCTGCTGCTGGACCTATAGCATGTATGGCGTTTTTATCGAGCGCGATAAAACTGGTGCGCTTCATGAAATCGAGAACCGACAAGCCCGACGCAAAGCGTGCGCGGCGTCCGGTGGGTAAGACGTGATTTGGCCCGGCAACATAATCGCCAATGGCCTCTGGTGTCATTCGGCCCAAGAAGACCGAGCCCGCGTGACGCACGAGGTCGAACAAACGCTCGGCGCGGTCATCATCGACCGCAAGCTCCAGATGCTCACCCGCCAAACGGTTGACGAGCGGCATCGCGCCTTCCAGATCATCGACAAGGACAATCGCGCCAAAATTATCCCAGCTTTGCCGCGCTACGGCGCCGGTGGACAGCGTTGCAATCTGGGCATCGACCGCCTTTGCGACCTTATCGGCAAAATCGGCGTCATCGGTGAACAAAATCGACTGGCTGGTTGGGTCATGCTCGGCCTGGCTTAACAGGTCTGCGGCAATCCATTCGGGATCGTTCTTCGCATCTGCGACCACCAATATTTCGGATGGCCCTGCGACCATGTCGATGCCGACCACGCCATAAAGTTGACGCTTGGCTTCCGCGACCCACGCATTGCCCGGGCCAGTGATCACATCAACGGGACGAATGCGGTCCGTGCCGTAAGCGAGCGCGGCAATCGCCTGCGCCCCGCCGACGCGCCAGATTTCGTCCACCCCGGCGATATGCCGCCGCCATCACGGTCTGGTTGGTATCTCCGCCCGGTGTTGGCGTGACCATGACGATACGTTCTACCCCTGCAACTTTCGCTGGAATGGCGTTCATCAAGACCGACGATGGGTATGCGGCACGGCCACCGGGTACATAGACCCCAGCCGCATCGACCGCTGACCAACGCGCGCCAAGACGGACATTGTCCGCGTCGCGATAGTCGCGGTTTTCGGGCAACTGCGCCTTGTGATAGGCCTCTATCCGCTTTGCCGCGAGCGTCAGCGCATCGCGCAAATCCGGCGCTAAGCCCTCATAAGCGGCTTTGCATTGGGCGGCATCAATCTGCCAACCAGCCGCATTCAGGTCGAAGCCGTCAAAGCGTTGAGTCATTTCCGCCAAGGTCACATCTCCGCGCGCGCGAACGTCGCGGATCGTCTGCGTCACCACGCTGGAGACATCAGCATCGGCCTCACGCCGGCCATTTACCAGCGCGTCAAATGCCTCGGCAAAGCCAGCGTCAGATGCGTTAAGCCGCTGCACGTGACCCCGACAATTCCCGGAATGTCTGCACCAATGCAGGTATCGTTCCGCTCATCATTTTGAACGCGGCGCGATTGACGATCAGCCGCGCCGAAATCTGCGAGATAATCGCCGTTTCAACGAGGCCGTTTTCCGCGAGCGTCTTGCCCGAAGACACCAGATCGACAATGCGGCCCGAAAGGCCAAGTGATGGCGCCAATTCCATCGCGCCGTTTAACTTGACGCACTCGGCCTGAATACCGCGCGCGTGATAATAACGCGCCGTGGTCGTAGGATATTTGGTTGCGACACGGATATGCCCTGCCTGAACATCATCCACGGCACCATGTGGCATCGCGACCGAAATACGGCAACGGCCAATGCCAAGGTCAACGGGGGCATAAAGCTCCGAATAATCAAATTCATCGATCACGTCTGAACCGACAATACCGATATGCGCCGCGCCATGCGCGACAAAGGTAGCTACATCAAAAGCGCGTACGCGAATGATGCTGATCGCGGGATTGTTCGTCGCGAAAAGCAACGCGCGGCTGCTCTCGTCAAAAAACGCAGGCTCAGGCTCGATACCCGCCGCTTGCATAAGCGGCAAAGCCTCGTCAAGAATCCGTCCCTTGGGGATTGCAAAGATGATGCGTTCAGTCACAATGGCCGCGCTTTAGGGGCCACGCGCGGAAAGGGCAATATGGCAGAAACTATAACGTCTCACGATTTCGGCAAAGGTGTCATGGATGACAGCCGCATTGCCGAAGGTATCAAGGTGCAGGCCGAACATTGCCGGCGCAATGGCGCGCCTATCACCGCCCGCATTGTTGAGGCCCAGTTGGCGTTGATGCAAGGCGACACTCGGTGCGGCCAACGCATCGCCCATTGGTCGGGTCTGCCGCTGGAAGATGCGATGCCGTTGCGGCTAGCGGGCGGGTTTCATCATTTGCATCTGACCGGTGCGGACGGACGCCTAGCGCCCATTTATAAAGGCGAGATTAGCGCGCAATCCGATGTCGACGCCGTGTTATCTGCCGTTACCGCCGACCATGACGCCCGGTTACTGCCATGGCTTGATGGACCGCCACAGACCAACGAAGCGGGGCGCTCCGCCAGCTTCATGGCTGCCTTGCTCTGGCTATCGACCAGAACAGGTGGCAGATTTGAATTGAACGAAATCGGTGCCAGCGCCGGTATCAACACGATGATGGACCGTTATCACTACAATCTGGGCGGCGTAACCAAGGGGCCATCCCACTCGCTTATGCAGATCAAGCCGGAGTGGATAGGTTCTCCACCACCCGACGCACCAGTCGAAATAGTGCAAATTTGCGGATGCGATCAGGCACCGGTTGATTTGTCGGAGCCTGACGCGGCACTGCGGGTTAAAAGTTATGTCTGGCCCGAAAACGCAGACCGGCTCGAGCGCATGGATGCAGCAATCGCACTCGCCGCACAATCGCCTCCAAATATTGTGCAGACAGACGCGCTGGACTGGGTATTGGCGCGTCTATCCGCCCTGCAACAGCCTCATGTCGTCCGCGTTTTCAACCATTCAATCGTCTGGCAATATATACCCGAAGAAAAACGGCGGAAAATTTGTGCGGCCATTGAAGCGGCTGGACAAGACGCAACCGCCGAACGTCCGCTGGCGTGGATCATGCTGGAAACGAACAGAGAGACATTCAAGCATGAGCTTACGGTCAAATATTGGCCTGGGCCAGACAGCTGGCATTTGTTGGCGGAAGCACAGGCCCATGGCGCCTGGGTTCACTGGGTGGCAGGTTAACCCAGAAATGCATCCATCGCCGCATTCACGGCCTCGGGTTTTTCCCAAATGACGAAATGGCCGCAATCCTGAACCGGTGCGATGGTGACATGCGGCACCAATTCCGCAATGCCGTCGATGTTACTTGCTGGCAGCGCGAGATCATCCATGGCCCAGACAATCAGGGTCGGGATCATGAGTTTCGGGAATTCGCTGGCGGCAAAGGCAGGCATTTCCGCCTCTTCATCC
>JBKBTH010000015.1:11337-15277 GCA_046290915.1 Sphingorhabdus sp. | reverse complement strand
ATTTGCCATAGCACTCCATGTGATCGCACCCAAACCGACAAGCCCCACCGCAGCCAGTAAAATCAACTTTCTACGCGTCATATCGGCCTTTCAATGCGCAGGATCGCGACCCGTGCCTTATTACTACGTATAGCACGATATGGACATGGAATTGCGAAAATGGGAAATGACAGATCGATTAGATCTGGTTGCTATCCCACAGCTGCACAATGGAAATACAGTGGACGATGGATATCAGCAGATAAGTTGCCACAATAGGGTGGCGAACCTTTCGAAGGGTGAATGGCATCGCAATGATTGACGATACTTGAAACATTAATAGAGGCACGGCGAATGTTGGAAAGGCGCCTGTTAATAAAATGAGAGAGAAAAACAGGGCTGCAACGTAGATAGCAAATAATGTACTGCGCGATGCCGAGGGTTGGCCAAAAATGGCGCGTACCCAGCGGGCATTTGAATAAAAACCAATGCACATCACTGAAAAAAGTGCGACATTTAGCGTGCCCGACATGACCCACATAGTTTGCTGCCCCGTCTCTTATTGTTTGAGCCACGCAACTCATGCGAAACGTGAGAGGCAGAATTGTTACGTAGTAGACAAGATTTGGCACCAATACGGCTGCGTAAAATGCTCATTTTGGTTTGAACCAGATATTGGCAAATGATTTTACGTCCAAAATTCACCACAGCCGTGCGGAAATTATAGCCTGTCCGTGAAGCGCAACGCCATTCGACAGTGACGAGCAGCTACGCTCGCGCCCGCGAAACGGTTTAGCGTTTCGGTTGCTGGAACCCTACCGCCATAGCCCCTTGATGGCAGTAGGGATTGCCTTACCGATTGAAGCGAAATACTCAATCTTATGCGAATCGAAGGCGATTATAAACAAAATGGCTATGCGACAATCAGGGGCCTGGTTCCTCCTGAGGTCGCATCTATGCTCTTCAAGCAAATGCAGATTGACCTCAGAGCGGCAGGTAAATCTTTCGAGACTTTTGCCAAAGCGCATCCGCTTTCAAAACAGCACACGGTTGATATATCGGGGCATTTCTATCGGCCACTCACAACATTTTTATGGGGTATGACGCCCATTATCGCCGATCTTACCGGCGCCGACGTGTTGCCGAGCTACGACTATTTTCGCATCTATCATAAGGACGATATTTGCCGGGTTCATTCCGACCGCCCTTCCTGCGAACACAGCGTATCGCTCACACTTGCTTATTCCGACGATGTACCGTGGCCGCTTGAAGTTGGGTCTGAACCTGTGAGCGCTGAAGGTCCTTGCTTTGATGATTTTGGCGATGAGCCTTTTTCGTCGGTCGAAATGCAACCCGGTGATGCTGTTTTGTATCGCGGCATGGATTTGCGTCACGGCCGAATGCAACCCAATCCAAATCGCTGGTCGGCGCACCTGTTTCTATTTTGGGTGGAACGTGACGGCAAATTCAAAGAACATGCATTCGACGAGCAGCGCCTCAGGTCCGAATTGGAACGTGTCAGCAATATCAAAGAAATGCCTTGATACGCACCAACTGAGAGCGACGGTCCATCTTTTTCATCCTGCTATTGCCAATGAACACGCAGTGACTGCAGCGAACAATTCCAAGAGACAAGGGTAAACGTGTCAGAGGTTCGTGCGCGATTGGACGTCGAATAACAGAAGCGCTTGTTTATCGGGGGAGGGGTTCATTTCGCCCGATAGGCGCCGCGTAGGGATCGATGCGCAAATGAATAAGGCGGCCCCATTTCTGGAGCCGCCAAGGTGCTTTTAGATGCGTCAGCACCGCCACTCTCTCCCCTTAGTAACGGTGCTTTTGAGAAGCTACTTAGGGGACGGATAGTTGCAACTGGTTTCAAAATATATTGGTCTCATTACAAAAGTAAACAAATGTCAAAATGAGCACATCACTATCCTTTGATGTTTGCCGACCATCCGCGGCGCCCTTCCATAACGGGGCGTTGGGCCTTGATGCGATCAAGTTCGAGTGCTGCACCCGCTTTCGGACAAGTGCTTTTCATGACATAGTCGGCAACAGTCGCAAGGTTTGGCAGATATACCCCGAAGGTTTGTTCACGCTTTTGCAGTGATGAAAAACAGCCAAAAACGGCTGTCTGGTGCGGCCAAGAAGACTCGAACTTCCACGGGCTTTCGCCCACAACGACCTCAACGTTGCGCGTCTACCAATTCCGCCATGGCCGCACGCGCCTCGACAGGTAGGAGGGGGCCACTAGCAAAGCCCGCAGGCAGGCGCAACAGGCTTTATCGGTTTAGAAATGGCGAGGGCGTTGTCGCAAATCGGCACATGATTAAACTACGCGGGCAATTGGCCGTATTTTAAGGCCATGGCGCCTTTATTAACCTTCATTAAATCTTGCCCGCATTGGTAAATGGGTCGTTTACCTATGGGTATGTTCCTAACCGCATTTCTTATGCTTGCCGCAGCGACTATTGCTGATGAAGGGCCCACCCGCCGTGGAGCCGCAGTGCGGGTGGCAACGGCGACAGTGACAATCGTCCAGGCAGAGCGCATTGCACCTGCCGTGGCCGTGCAAAGCGCGCCAAAACAGGATCGCCAAATCAGCTTGCGTGAAGCTAAGCCGCTGGTCGAGTTTTATTGAACGACCACACGGTCAACGCCATATTTGCGCATTTTCTCAATGAGCGTCGTGCGCTTTAGCGTGAGCAAACGCGCCGCTTCCGAAATCACGCCGTCGGCGCGGCCAAGTGCCATCTGGATCCGTTCGAGTTCAATGCCCTCAATTTGTGCTTTCAAATCTATGGGCGCATCAAATGTGTGCGGACGCAGCGGCACAGGGTCAGGCGTTGGGACGGTTTTGGGCGTAACCGGCATATGTGGCGCCGCGCGACCCAGCAATTGGTCTACCCCAAATGCATCAATGATTTCGCCATGAAAAAGGACGCCAGCGCGTTCGACGATGTTGCGCAGTTCGCGGACATTGCCTGGCCAGTTGTGCGCCTGAAGCCGATCAATGGCTGAGCGGTCGAACCGGCAGTTGGGCGAACGTCCTTTGCTGTTCTGGAAATGCGCGATGAGCTGCGGAATGTCTTCTGAACGTTCGGCCAAGGTTGGCACGTGCAACAGGACGACCCCCAAACGGAAAAACAAATCCTCGCGGAAACGGCCATCGACAATGGCTTGTTCGATATCCTGATGCGTTGCCGATATAATCCGGACGTCCACGGGCAATGTGCTGTTGCCGCCAACCCGTGACACCAGCCCGTCTTCCAACACCCGAAGCAACTTTACCTGCATATCGAAACGCATGTCGCCAATTTCGTCGAGAAACAGGGTGCCCTTGTCCGCATTTTCAAAATGGCCCGTGCGCCGTGATTGCGCTCCGGTAAATGCGCCGCGTTCATGTCCGAACAGCTCGGATTCAATAAGCTCAGCCGGAATGGCACCACAATTCAGCGCGACATAAGGCTTCGGGGCCCGGATGCTTGCTGCGTGAATAGCACGGGCCACGACCTCTTTCCCTGATCCCGAAGCACCGCAAATCATCACCGATGCAGACGAGTTCGCAACCCGCCGCACCATGTCGCGCAACATGACCATTGGTGCACTGTCACCGATTAAAAGGTCTTTTATTGCATTGGGTTTTGCTGCCGTTGTTCTGTCAGCGATGGTGGTCAGGCTCATGTCATTTTTCCAATTAGGAGAAGGTATTGAGCCCGACTTTGGCTAAGACTGTAAACAGAATACTAACGGCCTGCCGATAAAACGTTTTCTCATCCGATATGGATAAGTGTCGTTTTTCAATTGGCCGGTTACGCTACCAGATACATCCATTTTGGTGGCCCAAAATCAGGGTGAAACAGTCCGCCACCCCAAGGTCAACGACATACGGCGGTTCCTTGGGTCATAAGGATTCTTTGGATAATGGGGTTCACGATCGGCCACACCCTCAATCCTGAGG
>JBKBTH010000015.1:5169-11238 GCA_046290915.1 Sphingorhabdus sp. | reverse complement strand
CGGGCGGACGATATCTTCCAATTGTTGGTGCCAAGTGCAGGCGAAACTTGCTGGGCATCGGTATGCCCACGGATGATCAATCCATTGGGCAGGCCACGAATGGTCTCGGCAACTTGCTGCAACAGGTTGATGGCATCGGGGGTCAAAATGTCAGTGCCGGATATGAACATCGAAAAATTGGCTTCATCGATAAGGTCGATCCGCATACCTTCACGCGTCTCAGTAAAATTGAGATTACGGGCAAAACGTTTCATCGATTTATCGGACTGAATTTTTTTCATCAGCCGGTCGCGCAGATCTTTGAACTTGGCACGGTCTCGCCCGATCCCGCCCGCCTCTTTCGGCCCGCCCTTTGCATCGCGTGGGATGGTTAAGGTCTTGGTGCCCGTCTGTCCGGCACGATGGGGATATTTATCCACTGACGTAATGGAATCACCACCAAAAAAGCCATTCGATCCGGCACTGTCCTGTCTGCTGGTAATCAGCGTCGGCGCAAAATAATCGGCCAACGCCTTGCGCTGCTTTTCGGTTGTTGCACCTAACAGCCACATTAACAGGAAAAATGCCATCATTGCGGTGACGAAGTCGGCATAAGCGACTTTCCATGCGCCACCATGATGCCCGCCATGCGGTGCTTCATATATTTTTTTGACAATGACCGGCCGGACCGGCGCAATTGGCTTGGCCATTACCGACCCCGCATCCCGTCAAAGACTTCAGCAAAGCTTGGCTGGTTGGAATGTTCGATGCCGGACCGCGCCGCTTCGATGACGAGTGGCTGTGGGTGACCATGCAACGATGCAATGATCATCTGTTTAACGACATGATAAATGGCAGCATCTGCTTCAATCACTTGTCGCGCGCGGTTGGCGAAAGGACCAACGAGGCCATAGGCCAAAAGAACGCCAAGAAACGTGCCGACAAGTGCCGAGCCAATCATCCCGCCCAGGATGGCAGGTGGCTTGTCAATCGATCCCATGGTTTTAACAACGCCAAGCACAGCCGCAACAATGCCCAATGCAGGCAGTGCGTCAGCAAGGCCTTGCAAGCCGTCGGCTGGCTTGATGCAATGATGATGGTGGTTCTTGATGGCATTATCCATCACTTCTTCAACTGCATGCGGATCCAGGGTTCCTGAGGACACGACAACCAAGCGCAGTGTGTCACAGATCAAATGGATCAGCGTCTGGTCTTTTAACAATTTGGGATATTCGCCAAAAATGGCTGAGCTGGCAGGGTCTTCGATGTGCGGTTCGACCGCGACTGGGCCGTCAATTTTCAACATCTTCATCAGCTTGGCAACAAGGAAAATGCAATCAAGATAGTCTTGCTTGCCGTGTTGCGGCCCTTTGAAAACCTTGGCTAGGCCACCGCCCAATGCTTTCAGCTCTTTGGCAGAGTTGCCGATAATCAACGCGCCAATACATGCGCCACCGATGATGAGCATTTCGTGCGGCAGCGCATGCATGACAGGAGCAAGGTTGCCGCCCGTTAAGGCAAAGCCACCAAAGACCATGACAAGCAAAACAATAATACCAAAGATGGCGAACATGAAAAAGTGGTCCCTGAATAAAATAGTCCGTTGGTTAAACGGCAGAACCCGCCAATTATTGCGGGCTTTTATCTGAGAAAGTCCATCAAGGTGGTGCGGTTTATCCGCGCAAAAGCAGCTTGTGCTGCTTCAAGCGTTAGGGTCATCCCATTCAGCTCGGCGATCGCCGAACTTAAATCGGTATCCTCTAGTCCGGACCGCTCCTCGCTTAAGCTAATCGCACGCAGTGCGGCGTTCTCCTGCAACCGGTCGAGGCGGACTGCGTTGATGCCAATTTTTGCATTGGCATCAGCAGTGTGATTGACCGCCGCACCGACCGCGGTCAGGGCATTGCCAGTTTGGGCAACGTCACCTGCAGCAATGGCGGAGGCTGCATCGCGCATGATCTGGGAAATCGACACACCGCCCGTTTCAAAAATCTCCTGCCGTGACGGTACTGGCGCGAATGTGACTTCGTCATCAAAGCGGATAGCGTTTGCGTTTCCGTTGGGAAACAATGCCTCACCAGTTGGTGATTTCATCGAAGCCATTCGGTCAACATCATCGGCCATGGCGCGAATTTCATTGGCAAGGGTCGACCGGTCAATCGGGCTTACGGTGCCATTGGCGCCGGCAAGGGTCAGCTGCTGTGTGCGTGCCAAAAGATCGGACATGTTGCGCAGTTGGCTGTCAGCTTGCGTAGTCATAGTTATGCCAAGGCTGATATTACGTGACCGTGCGCCATCATTCGCTTGCGCGCGATTTAGCGTGGCAACACGCGATGATGCGGCGGGGTCGTCGGACGCCCGCTGCAGGCGCTTGCCCGTCGAAACCTGTGCCTGTTTGTCGGCGATATTGCTGGCCAATCGCGATTGGCGGGCAATTTCCTGAGTCATCCGGTTTCCGGTTCCGCTGATCATCACTTTTGCTTTCAGAAAATGTTGAGCATGGTTTGCATGGTTTCACGCGCAACCTGAATGGTGCGCGCGGCAGCTTCATAGGCTTGCTGAAATCGCATTAGCTCAGCTGCTTCTTGGTCAAGGTCGACCGCTCCAATGGCGTCACGTGCGGCGAATGCGCCATCGCGCCGTGAACTGGCGGCGGCCTCTTGCGCGCGTGTGGCATTCGCGATCTGGGCCTGCTGTGTGATCATAGCCGTAATATTTTGTTCGATACTACTGCTGCTTCGGGCAGAATTGAAGGCAAGGATATTGCCATTGCTACCTGCCGCACTTGCGGTCGCGACTTCAGCCGCCAAAAGTGCGGCTGCTGTCATGCTCGCTGCACTGCCGTTGAAATTGAGCAAAGACGCGCCGGGGTTGCCGTTGGCATCGATGCCGGATTGGTGCGCGGTGTTGAGCGTTGTGCTCAACTGCGAAGCGACCGTATCGAGCGCTGCGCGTTGAGTTGATATATGTGCCGCTGCGTCGCCCAGACCGGCGAGCGTGCCGGAACCCGGCTGCAACAGTGTGGCCGGTGCGATACCGAAAGATAGCGTACCATTTGCGGTCATGCTTGCTGTAACCGTTGCGACGGTGCTGCCATCAACCAATGCATCGCCGGCCTTGGTCCGCATGATTGCGGCACCGCGCGCATCATAGCTGACTTGAATGTCGGTTGCGGCCGCAACACTGCCAATCAGCCGGTCGCGTTCATCCAGCAAAGTTGCTTCATTACTGGAACCCGCGCGGGCACGACGTATTCCGTCATTAACGCGCGATATTGCATCCAGATTGGTGTTGAGTTGGTCAACGGTGCTTTGTGCTTCCGTCGCGATGCCGATAGCCGCGGAGCCTAATGCTTCGGCGGTCCGGCGAAAGGCGCTGGCGGTCGCATCGACATTTGACAGAAATTGCTGACGCAAGGCTGTATCATTGGGACTGGCGCTCAACTCGTCAGCGGTGGTGAATATCGCAGTGACACTCCCGCTCAGGCTTTCGCCGCCATTATCGAGCGCGCGTTCGGTTACCGACACCCAGCCCAGACGAGTCGATTGGCGCGCGGCTTCGCCGGATGCTGTGCGTGCGTCGTCAACGAGCCATTGGTCAAGCTCACGCGTGACGCCCGCGGCTGTTACACCGCCTGGGCGAATGCTGTTGCGGGAAAGAACCACCTCGCCTGCGGCAGGCGCTTCTTCTAGCCGGACGGTGCGGCGGATATAGCCCTCGGTCTGGGCATTGGCGATATTGTCGCCAATGACCGATAACGCCTTCCCATAAGCTTTTACGCCTGATGCGCCGATGGCCAGCAGATCGCTCATTTCGTGCGTCCAAGCTGTCTTTCGACCAGATCGGCGATGCCGAACTGGCGAAGCGTCGCCATGCTGTCTGCCAGCCGGGCATCGGCCATTTCACGGAAATTGTCCGTTGCGCCGGAACCCATAATGTCTTCGCCAAGCTTTGCCTTGCGCATGCTTGCCATCATTTGACGTAAGATCACGGCCTCAAACGCTTCGGCTGCCTTGCGCAATTCAGGATCGCGCTTCGGTGCAGTGATACCAGCAGCGGCAACGGGTTTAATATCTATCATATCACGACCAACTCGGCACTCAGCGCACCCGCCTGTGACAAGGCTTCCAAAATGGCTACCAGATCACCCGGCGACACGTTCAGCTTGTTGATGGCCTTGACGATGTCTGACAGCGAAGCGCCTTTGTCCCACAGGAATGCGGGATTACGCTCTTCCTCGACAATGACGTCGCTTGCTTGTTCTATTGTCGTCTCGCCCCGGCTGCGTGGTGCGGGCTGAATGACGGTCGGGTTTTCTTCGACCCTGACGGTCAATTTGCCGTGGCTGACTGCGGCCGGACCAACGCGCACAGCGCCGTTGATCACAACAGTGCCGGTGCGGGCGTTGACGATGACGCGCGCTGGCGGGGCAGTCCGCTTAATCTCGATATTTTCGATCACGCCCATCATCCGGATGCGGGCTTCACCGCCTGTGGGTGTGTTGATGCGGATGGTCGCGCCATCAATGGCTTGCGCCGTGCCTGCGCCAAGCTGGCGGTTAATGGCATCAGCGACAAGGCCAGCGTTGCTGATGTCAAATTGCGCGAGATTGAACAGGAGGCTTTCGGATTGGGCAAAGCCTGTATCGACACTGCGTTCAACCGATGCACCGCCGCTGATACGCCCGGCAGACGGGATATTTACCGACAGTTTTGAACCATCTGCGGCATCAACGCCGAGGCCACCGACAACAAGATTGCCTTGCGCCATGGCATAAATTTGGCCGTCAGCGCCCATTAGTGGGGCCATGACCAAGGTGCCACCGCGCAACGATTTGGCTTTGCCTATTGCAGACACTGTTACGTCCAGGCGCTGTCCGGGCTTTGCAAATGGGGGAAGCTCCGCTGTGATCAACACGGCTGCTGCGTTCTTGAGCGCGGGGTTGATACCTGCGGGCAGATTGATGCCAAAGCGCGACACCGCGCCCTTGACGCCCTGTGTCGCATATTCAAGGCTATCATCACCTGTACCGGCAAGCCCGACGACAACGCCGTAGCCCGTCAGCTGGTTGGCGCGCAGCCCCTGAAATTGCCCGATGTCTTTGATCCGCTCGGCATGTGCCGCGGGTGCAAAGAGCAGGGCGATGCAAAGCAACAGTGCGCGCATCAGAACGGGCTTATTCTTGAGAAAAAGCGCTGCAGCCATCCTTGCTGGCTTGCCCGGGCGATCTCGCCCTTGCCGGTGTAGCGGATATGGGCGGCAGCGACGCGCGAGGATAACACACGGTTATCGACGCCGATGTCAGCGGTGCGCACTATGCCCGAAAACTGTACATTTTCGTCGCCACGGTTGAGCGTTAGAAATTTCTCGCCCCGCACGAGCATGGTGCCATTGGGATAGACGGCAGCTACAGTCACACTCAATTCTCCCGATAGGCTGTTCGATTGGGCTGTCTCGCCCTTGCCCTTAAACGACTGATCACCGCCCATATTTATGTCGCCAGCATTTATGATGCTTAAGGGACCCGTGGCGGGCGGGCTAAGGCCGACATTTCCATTGCGTCCGGTTGTCGCGCTGTTGCTTTTGGTGGCGCTGGTACGCTCCATGAGCATGATGGTCAGAACATCCCCTGGACGGCTTGCACGCGATCCAGATGTCAGTGGGCTGTAATTTTCTACTTGGAAGATCGCACCATTCCCCGGTGCTGGCATGGGTAAGGTCGGCGCTGTGGGACCGAAATCGGGCGCCGCAGTTCGGGCTTTGCCTGCATGCACTGACATGGGCAGGGCAAGCAGCGCAAGCGCGAGAACTTTAGAGTGTCTGGGTAGCATTGCGCATCATTTCGTCAGCGGCCTGGATCATTTTGGAATTGACCTCATAGGCACGTTGCGTCTCGATCATATCGACCAGCTCTTCGACAACGTTGACGTTGCTGGCCTCCAATGCGCCTGAGCGAAGTCCGCCGCGGCCCTCTTGGCCGGCAGCACCGACTTGGGGTGCGCCTGATGCAGGTGTTTCTAGCAGCATGTTGTTGCCTACGGATTGGAGCCCGGCCGGGTTGGTAAATCGTGCGAGTTCAATCCGGCCGAT
>JBKBTH010000015.1:0-5159 GCA_046290915.1 Sphingorhabdus sp. | reverse complement strand
GTCGGCGCCGACCGATATCGCAGTCGCGCCTTGTGGAACCTGAATTTGTGGCTGAACGGGCATGCCGTCGCTGGTGACCAAATTGCCTTCAGCCGACAGGTTAAAATCGCCCGCGCGCGTATATCCGTTGCGGCCATCAGGCATCTGGATCTGGAAATAGCCAGCGCCTTCAATCGCCAGGTCAAGGCTGTTGCCCGTGGTGGTGAGCGTCCCTTGGGTGTCGATACGCGCCGTACCGTTGATTTGCACGCCAGTTCCAAGGTTTGTACCGATGGCATATTTGTTTTCAGCTGAAGATGCTGAACCTGCTACCGTCATTGCCTGATATGCCAGCGTTTCAAAGCTTGCGCGATCGCGTTTGAAGCCGACAGTGTTCACGTTGGCCAAGTTGTTGGCGATGACCTGCATCCGCATATTCTGCGCATCAAGCCCGGTGCGGGCGACGTGGAGTGCTGCATTTGACATAAGATATTATCCTTTTAGCGGGGTTGGCTATTGCGACAGCGACATCAGGTCAGCGGTGGCTGAATCCATGTCGCGAGCATCGCCGAGCATTTTCAGTTGTGTGTCCCACGAACGGCTAGCCTCAATCATGTCGACCAATGCCTGCGTGGCACTGACGTTGGAACTTTCCAGGCTGCGGGTGACGAGCCGCGCATCCGGGTCCGCAGGCAATGTCCCGCCGCCACGCACGCGAAACAGACCATCTACGCCTTTGACGACGTCCGATCCTGCAGGGCTGACCAGTTGAAGCTGGTCGACCTGTTGGGGTTGTGTCGGATCGCCGCCAAGCGGTACAATCCAGACGCGACCTTGTTCGTCGATGTTGACCCTGTCGGATGGCGGCAAAGTGAGGGGACCTTGCGAAGCTTGAGCAGGTCGCCCGTCACCCGTCGTCAGCAAGCCGCTGGCGGACAACATCAGGTCGCCGCGCCGCGTGTATCCAATCTCGCCATTTTCGGCCTGCACGGCAAGCATCGCGTCGCCAGACAGGGCAATGTCCAGATCGCGACCCGTGCCCGTCACGGTACCAGCGATCATGTCTGCAGCTTGCACCTCCTCGGACGCAAAAACGCGCGTGTCTAGCTTTTGGCCGTCGAGCCACAAAGATTGCGCTTCGGCAAGGTCGGCACGAAACCCCGGCGTATTGGCGTTCGCGAGATTGTTCGCAATTGCCGTTTGCCGGGCCATCGCGCCACGCATTGCCGTCAGGCTGGTTTAGATCAGGCGGTCCATGGTTTAGCCTTAACGAATGGCCACAATGGCCTGGGTCATGTTGGACGCAGTTTCGATGGCTTTGGCATTCGCCTGAAAATTGCGCTGGGCGGAAATGAGGGCGACCAATTCTTCGGTCACATCAACGTTTGCCCGTTCCAGAGCGCCCGAACGGATCGTGCCCAGTGGACCGTTGGTCGGTGCGTCAATGGCGGGTAATCCGCTTTCGCCGGTTGATTGCCAGTGGCTATCGCCAATCGGGCGAAGGCCTTCTTGAGCGGTGAAACTGGCCATGGCGACCTTACCAAGCATCTGGTCGCTGCCGTCTGCATAAGTAGCGGTCACAAGACCATCGATACCAATCGATACGTTGACGAGCGGCACAGTGGGATCATTTGGCGCACCGCTGGGCAGGACGAAATCGGTCGCGCTTGCCAAGGTTGCTGATGTGACAACGCCATTTGCGTCGACGGGCAGCAGTTGCAGGGTCGAACCAATGGTGTCGACGACCTGCCGGTTGTTGTTCACCTGAAACGCGCCGTTGCGGGTGTAAGTCACGGCCTGACGCGGCGCGTCACCGCGCGTTACGAAGAAACCTTCTCCGGCAACTGCCAGGTCCAATGTTTTGTCTGTCGCTTCAAGCGTGCCTTGCGTGAACTGCTGCACAACGGCGTTCAGGCGGGTGCCTTGGCCCGCGCGCATTTTCGTGGTCTGGGTTGGCGACCCTGCGAACAAATCGCTGAACTGGGCTCGGCTCTTTTTGAAGCCCGTTGACCCGGCATTGGCGAGGTTGTTTGAAATGATCGACAAATCGGTCTGTGCGCCTTTGACGCCCGATAATGATGTGTAGAATGACATGGATTATGCTCCCTGAACTTTGGTGGTGGAGGCCGCTTTGATGTCGGCCAGCAAGGCGGTCTGCTGACCAATCTGGGTAGAAATAGACTTCAGCGCATCATTCATTTCCGAGATGCCGGCGACACTCGAAAACTGCGCCATTTGCGCGATCATCGCTTGGTTATCGACTGGGCTGAAGGGGTCTTGCTCCTTCAACTGCGTTGTCATCAGGCGAAGGAAATCGGTCTGCCCAAGTTTCTTTTCAGCCATGTCTTTCGACAGGACGGGCAGGTTTTTGGAATTCACGGTGGAGATGCTTGTCATCATTTAATACTTTCATTGGCCAAGGCGGAGGGTTTCGCTGATCAGGCCTTTCGCAGTGGAAAGGACCTGCACATTGTTCTGATATTGCCTGGAAATTTCGAGCATCTCGACCATTTCGGCGGTGCTATCGACTGCGGCTTCCCACACGTTGCCATCTTTGTCGGCGAGCGGGTGATTGGGGTCGTGACGTTTTACCGGAGCCGTTGTGCTGTTATCAATCCGTTCGACCTGAACCGTTGCGCGGCCAGCGTCGCCCATCACCGTGCGGAACACAGGCTTCATGGCGCGGAACGCTTTATCGGCGCTGCCAGCAACGGTGCCAGCATTGGCGATATTGGAGGCTGATGTGTTCAACCGAACCAATTGCGCCGCCATCGCACGACCGCTGATGTCAAAAATGGACATTCCGTTGGCCATGTTATTCGCCCTTCAACGCGCGGCTGAGGGTCCCGATGCGTCCTTGTAGGAAAGAGAGGCTTGAGCGATACGCCAGTGCGTTTTCGGCGAAGGCAGTTTGTTCGGTCGCGAGTTCCACGGTGTTGCCGTCGAGCGACGCCTGAATAGGCACGCGGTAGCGTATGGCCGCTTCTGTAGACTGACCATCTTCCGCAAGCTGGAGCGCGTTTGAAAAATCGATGTCACGGGCTTTGTAGCCAGGGGTCGATGCATTGGCGATGTTCGATCCAAGAATCGCCATGCGCTGCTCACGCAACTTCAACGCGGTCGCATGAATTCCGAATATATTATCCAAAGCCGGCATGGCCGTTCCTTTCCGTTTGCATCTCGCCCGTGGGCGCGAACAAAAAGGGTAGAGCAACAGCTGTGCCAGTCTTAAAAATATAACGCTATATCAGTAATTTATTTGATCTGGCTGGTCCGTTTGACAGGCCGTGTCAATTTCCCGACGCCCTGCTATTTCCGGCGCAGTTGAAACACAGCATGTTGCGCCAACAGGTTGGCGAAACGTTCATCTCGCGGCTTGTTTCCAGACAGAAACCACTGGCCTTCAATCTGGATATGCCGGTCATGCAAAAAGCTTCGGAAATCGTCGATGGTCACATGATGGATATTAGGCGAGTCATACCAGCGGTGGGGAAGTTGCTCGGTCACGGGCATCCGCCCGCCAAACATATGGGCAAACCGGATGCGCCACTGTGCAAAATTGGGGAAGGAGACAAATGCTTCGCGCCCGATCCTGACCAAATGGTCGAGAACCAGATCTGGTCTTTTGGTTGTCTGCAATGTCTGGCTGAGAATGGCATAATCAAAGCTGCCGTCAGGATAGTCAGCCAAGTCGGTATCTGCATCCCCCTGAACAACGGACAAGCCACGGGAAACTGCGGTTGCCACGTCGCGCGCGTCGAGCTCAAGTCCGCGGGCGTCGACATTTTTGGTATCGCGTAACGCGGCCATCAACTGGCCATCGCCGCAGCCTACGTCAAGGACGCGGGACTGTGTGCGCACTTCGCGGGCAATGATGGCAAGGTCAGGCCGAAGTGCGCTCATTATTGCTCTCCCGCGCGCAGGAAACCGTCGACAATGCGGTTCATTTCCGGCGCGTCTAGCAAGAAGGCATCGTGGCCAAAGGGGCTTGAAAGCTCGACGAAACTGGCCGCAGCGCCGGCTGCGTTTAAAGCATGGACAATGCGCCGCGATTCTGCGGTCGGATACAACCAGTCGCTGTCAAAACTGATCAGGCAAAAGCGTGTTTTGATGCCCGCAAATGCCTTCGCCAGAACGCCGTCATGCGGTTCGGCCAGGTCAAAATAGTCCATGGCGCGGGTGATATAGAGATAGCTGTTGGCGTCGAAGCGGTCGACGAAGCTCAGCCCTTGATAACGCAAATAGCTTTCCACCTGAAAATCAGCGTCAAATCCGAAACTTTTGGCATCGCGATTTTGCAAGCGGCGACCGAACTTCTCGGTGAGCCCTGCTTCCGAAAGATAGGTGATATGCGCCGCCATACGGGCCACAGCAAGGCCGGACGCGGGTGCCTCGCGTCCATAATAAGCGCCATTGTTCCAGCGGGGGTCCGCCATAATCGCTTGACGCCCGACCTCGTGAAAGGCGATATTTTGCGCGGAATGACGCGCGGTCGACGCGATGACCACTGCAGATTTCACCCGGTGTGGTAACAAAGCGGCCCAGCTTAATGCCTGCATGCCGCCCATTGATCCGCCGACGACGGCCTCAAGCGTTTCAATGCCGAGATGGTCAAGCAATATGGCCTGCGCCCGCACCATGTCGGGGATGGTGATGACGGGAAAGCCCATGGCGTAAGCTGCGCCCGTCGATGGGTCGATGCTGGCGGGACCTGACGATCCCATGCAGCTGCCCATGACGTTGATGCTGATGATGCAATGCCGCGCGGGGTCGATGGGCTTACCCGGCCCGACCATTCGCTTCCACCAGCCATCCTTGCCCGTTACTGGATGCGTGGACGCCACATATTGGTCGCCGGTAAGCGCATGGCAAATGAGAATGGCGTTGGATTTATCGGCGTTTAATTCGCCATAGGTTTCGTAAGCGAAGTCGACGGGCGCAAATTCGGCGCCGCTGTCCAGCTTCACTGGTCCCAGCAGGCGTGTCTTCCTATCCAGACCGAAACGCGCATCCCCTTGCATGTGCAACGCCATATCAGCGTGGTCGTGTGAAACAACAGAAACTCTTCACTGCGCCTTGGGCGTTCAGGGCGAGCGTTGCGCTTCGCAGCTTGCGCCGCTATGGCCGCGGGCATGAACGCACCTATCGCCAAACCATGGATCGAAGCCATCAGCGCCTAT
>JBKBTH010000158.1:0-5157 GCA_046290915.1 Sphingorhabdus sp. | reverse complement strand
ATAGGCGCTTCTCCGCTTCGCGATGTGATGTCGGAGCACAGATTGAGCTTCGATCCCACGCGCTCCGATTGGTTAGCCGATGGCTTGTCCAGTCTTTGCCCAGTCAGCCAAAAAGCCCTCAATACCCTTGTCGGTCAGGATATGTTTGAACAGGCCCTTGATGACAGCAGGTGGCGCCGTCATCACATCCGCGCCGATTTTGGCGGCTTCCAAAACATGAACACCGTGGCGCACGCTTGCGACGAGGATTTCAGTGTCGAATGCATAATTGTCGTAAATCAGGCGAATGTCGCTGATCAACTGCATGCCGTCAAAGCCGTTGTCGTCATGACGACCGACGAATGGCGATACAAATGTTGCACCTGCTTTGGCAGCAAGCAGCGCCTGATTGGCCGAGAAGCACAAGGTCACATTGACCATGGTGCCTTCTGACGTCAGCGCCTTGCAGGTTTTCAAACCATCAATCGTCAGTGGGACCTTGATGCAGACGTTGCTTGCAATCTTGCGGAGGATTTCCGCTTCTTTCATCATCGTTGCATGATCGAGCGCGACGACTTCTGCGGATACGGGGCCGTCAGTCAGCGCACAAATCTCACGCGTGACTTCAATGAAATCTCGGCCCGATTTGGCAATCAATGACGGGTTGGTGGTGACGCCATCAAGCAAGCCAGTCGCTGCCAGATCTTTGATATCGGCAATGTCAGCGGTGTCGGCAAAGAATTTCATGGCACGTTATTCCTGATAGTAGATTCGTTAGACTGCCTATTGGCAAAGTTAGGGCGGAAATGACAGCGCCTAGTTCAGCAGGCCAAAAACGCCGATGAGAACGGGGTCGTTAGTTTTGCGCGGGTCGGCCCGGATGTTGCTTTCTTCCAAGCCAATAGCCGCCCAGATGCTGTCATCAGCCTTGCGTGTAATATCTTGGGCAAGGGCCGGAACATCGAAGCCAGTGACCGAGCGGACGGCTTGACCAATGATTTGGTCGTCGAACACGCGCAGCCCATCAAAAATGCCCGGCAACATAGCATTGACCAGTGTAGTACCCATTTGGCCGCGCAGGAAAGTCGACGCGGCTTGCGGACCGCCTCGCACCAAGGCGGCGGCATCCTGAATGCTGACATTGCGTACCGCATCCGCTACCAACGGCGCGGCGCGTTCTGCGCCTTTCTCTGCTGCGCGATTGAGTTGTCGTTGAAGCCGGTCGCGGAACGCACGGCTTTGCAAGAGGGCCGACGCAATGCCCGAGCCATTATTGCCGCCAAAACGGTCAGGCAATGCAATGCGCGCGACAGAGCTGTCGTAAAATCCACCGGGTTGAAGTAGCGTGGTAAAGGCGTTCTGTGATGACAAGGTTAGCAGGCGACGAATGGCCTCAGTCAGGCTGAAGGCAGGAAGGCTCTGGCAACCCGGAAGCGTCAAAGTCGCCAAAGCTGCCCCAGAAAGCAGGATTTTCCTGCGGCTAATGTGGGCGGTCATGCGGACATCCTTTCATGAAATGCTGGTGTGAAGAGAAGGTATCCCGCTTCGTCTACCAAGTCACCTTTGGTATGATAGAATTTACCCGGCGCTACATGCTGTCGAGGCCGCCGCTGAAAACGACTTATGAAGAACGTGACGTTCCGCATTTGTCTGCCTATATGCCACCCATGCAACCTGCCATATCCCGTGTGCGCGTCGTCTTGTTGACGCAAGCGATTGGGCCGTTGGATTATCGTTTGCCCGATGGCCTGCATGCGGGCCCCGGCTGCGTGGTTATGGTCCCGCTCGGTCCGCGCAAATTGCCGGGTGTTATCTGGGACGATGATGTTTTTGGCGACGAACCCGTCGATGCCAGCAAACTTCGATCTGTGCTGGAACTGGTGGAATGCCCGCCGCTCGGGGACGGACTGCGCCGCTTGGTCAACTGGGTCGCGGATTATTATCTGACGAGCCACGCGGCGGTATTGCGCATGGTCCTGGCGTCGTCGGCGGCATTTACCGTGTCGGGGACAATCATTGAATATCGGCGAACAGGTTTTGAACCCGCGCGGATGACCCCGCAACGGGCGGCTGCACTGGATGCCTTGGAAGGCGCGCAAGGCCTTGTGCGCGAACTCGCAGCAGAGGCTGGCGTCAGCGATGCTGTCATCCGCGGGCTAATAAAAGCAGGCGCCTTCGAACCGGTTACCATCAGCGTCGATTCTCCGCTCCCAGGGCCATTGGCGGATTTTGACGTGCCTAAATTGAATGACGCGCAAATGGTTGCGGCAGACGCCATGGTGATCGCAGTCCGCTCCGGCGGGTTTGATACATTTGTCCTCGACGGCGTCACCGGGTCTGGCAAAACCGAAACCTATTTTGAAGCGGTTGCTGAGGCTATTCGTTTGGGCAAGCAAGTTCTCGTATTACTCCCCGAAATTGCCCTGACGGCGCCATTCCTTGCGCGGTTTGAAGCGCGGTTTGGGGTGGAGCCTGCCGTGTGGCACAGCAATTTGCGGTCAACGCAGCGCCGCCGTGTGTGGCGCGCCGTGGCCGACGGCAGCGCGAAGGTGCTTGTCGGCGCACGATCCGCGTTGTTCCTACCCTTTGCCAATTTGCGCCTAATTATCGTCGATGAGGCGCACGAGACCAGTTTCAAACAAGAAGATGGCGTGCGCTACCACGCCCGCGATGTTGCAGTGATGCGTGGGCGCTTTGAGGGCTTTCCCGTGGTGCTGGCCTCCGCCACACCCGCATTGGAATCGCGCCATATGGTGACGATTGGCCGCTATAAGGGATTGGAAATCCCGTCACGTTTTGGCGCGGCCAAAATGCCGGAGATCAAGGCAATTGATTTGACCTTGGATGCACCCGAACGCCAGCACTGGATTGCGCCAACATTGCTTAAAGCTTTGGAGGAACGCGTCGAGCGCGGCGAGCAAAGTCTGCTGTTCTTGAACCGCCGTGGCTACGCGCCGCTTACCCTGTGCAGGACGTGTGGCCATCGCTTTCAATGCCCCAATTGCACCAGCTGGATGGTCGAACACAGGCTCGTTCGCAGGCTGGCCTGTCATCATTGCGGCCATGTTATGCCACCGCCAGAGGAATGTCCGGAGTGCGGAGAAAGTGATACTCTGGTCGCCTGCGGCCCTGGGGTGGAGCGCATTTGCGATGAGGTAAACCGCCTGTTGCCCGATGCACGCACCATCGTTGCGACCTCGGACACATTATGGTCGCCGGAAAAAGCCGCCGAGTTCGTCTCGCGCGTTGAAAGCAAGGCCGTCGACATCATTATCGGCACGCAGTTGGTGACCAAGGGATATCACTTCCCCGAGCTCACGTTGGTTGGCGTGATTGATGCGGATCTGGGGCTTGAAGGTGGTGACTTGCGCGCTGCTGAACGCACATTCCAGCAAATCGCGCAGGCGGCAGGGCGGGCAGGGCGGGGCGAAAAGCCGGGTGAGGTGTTCATCCAGACGCGCAACCCCAACCATCCCGTCATCGCCGCGTTGGTTGCGGGTGACCGCGATGCATTTTACGATGCCGAAACCGAGCAGCGCAAATCTGCTGGCGCGCCGCCATTCGGGCGCTTTGCCGCAATCATCATTTCTTCAGAAGACGAACGCGAGGCCATTGAAGCGGCGCGCGCGGTCGGTGGCGCTGCGCCACAAGTTGAAGGCATGTATGTCTATGGTCCCGCTCCCGCGCCACTGGCGATGCTGCGTGGCCGCTACCGCCAGCGGCTATTGGTGCATGCGCAACGCTCGGTCGAGGTGCAGACAATCATTCGGGAATGGCTAGGTGGCTTCCAATTTCCCCGGAGCGTTCGGGTTGGCGTCGATGTTGATCCCTATAGTTTTTTGTAGATTCAATCGCGCGATTAAATAGTCGATTTACCTCCGCCGCTATCTGATGCATCTTAACCAAAAGGGGAGGATGCATCATGCATACATTTATTCTGGCCACGCTTTTGGCTACGACCGCAACCACTGTAGCCCATGCGCAGGAGGTAAAACCGGCGTCCGATGCGACTATCGCTGCACAACGCAGTGTTGCCGCGCAGCTTCCGGCTGAAGATGGCCGCGACGCGGAGTTCGCAGATCGCGGTTATATCGGCACTTTGGCGGACCCCGTCATCACCAATAAGGATGGCAAGCCCGTCTGGAATCTGGGCGCATATGACTGGATGGGCAATGGTAGCTCGCCCGATACCGTCAACCCAAGCCTGTGGCGGCACATGGGGCTACTGCGCAAGCACGGGTTATATTCCGTGACCGAAAATATGTGGCAGGTGCGCGGGTTTGATGTGTCCAACATGACAATCATCAAAGGCCAAACCGGTTGGATTATCATCGATCCGCTGACCAGCCGCGATACGGCAGCGGCTGCGCTGAGGCTTGTGAATGAAAAGTTGGGCACACGCCCTGTATCCGCAGTCATTTATAGCCATAGCCATGGCGACCATTTTGGCGGCGTGCGGGGCATCGTTAATGAAGCTGACGTCAAGGCCGGAAAAGTCGCCATTATTGCGCCCGAACATTTTCTTGCTGAAACAGCGTCCGAGAATGTGATGGCCGGACCAGCAATGGGACGGCGGGCGACATTCCAATTTGGCAGCAATCTGACGTCCGGACCGCAAGGGACGATGGGCAGCGGCATCGGCAGAGGCATCGGCGGCGGCGACATTACGCTCATTTCGCCGACCATCGACATTCGCAAGACCGGTGAAGTGCGCGAAGTTGACGGCGTACAGCTCGAGTTTCAAATGGTGCCCCAGTCCGAAGCGCCTGCTGAAATGAATGTTTATATTCCGGCTGCCCGCACATTTCTGGCGGCTGAAATTGCGACATGTACATTGCACAATATCCTGACGCCGCGTGGTGCAAAGGTGCGCGATACGTTAAGCTGGTCCGGCTTCCTGAACGAAGCGGTCAATCTTTACGGAGACCGAAGCGATATCATTGCCTCAAGCCATTGCTGGCCGCGCTTTGGGCAATCCGAAGTCAAAGGCTGGTTGTCGGGGCATCGGGACAATTATCGTTATTTGCACGATCAGACGGTGCGCATGATGAACAAGGGCATGACTCAGGCCGAAATTGCCGAGACGTTAAAGGCTCCGCCGGCGATTGGCGACCAGTGGTTCAACAAGGGCTATTACGGGACCTACAGCCACAATTCGAAGGCGATATACCACTATTA
>JBKBTH010000157.1:0-5169 GCA_046290915.1 Sphingorhabdus sp. | reverse complement strand
CAACAGAGAATTTCGGTAAACATAGCGGTTTGGGCTTGGCCATTGCGCGCACAATTATTGAAGGCCACCACGGGCGCATTACCGTGCGCGACCGGGTTGATGGCAAAGGCGGCGCCTGTTTTGAAATCGCCCTTCCCTGCGCGGCAGCGGCAACGCATTGATGGGACAGATACTCCACGGCTCGGCAGTTGCCATTGGCGGCCATGGTGTGTTGCTGGTTGGAGCATCAGGCAGCGGCAAATCTGATCTCGCGCTGCGTTTGATTGATCGCGGCGCTATTTTGGTGAGCGATGATATTGTCTGCCTCGAAACCCACGGCGGCTCCCCATCGCTCACCGTTGCGCCCAATATCGCTGGTAAAATAGAGGTGCGCGGCGTCGGCATCTGTGAGATCGATTTCATACCCTCTGCGCCGCTTCGGCTTGTCGTGGAATTTGCAAGTGCGCCCGACAGAATGCCCCTGGAAAATGCGCGGTCAAAGGTCGGTAATTGTATGGCACCACTTTGCAGACTAAATCCATTTGAACAAAGCAGCGCAATCAAAGTCGAATATGCACTAAGGGCCGTTGTTGATGGTGCCATATGGCCCGAAGCTGCATACCCTGTTTCCATAAAAGAAAGCTCGCTCTCGTGAATTCCAATACAGCTCCGATCGCCCAAACCATTCTGATTGTGACGGGCGTTTCTGGCGCGGGCAAAACCACTGTTCTTAAGGCGCTTGAGGATTTAGGCTGGGAAGCCGTGGACAATTTTCCAATCCGCCTCGCCAGCCAGCTGCTTGAAATACCGGCCACCGGTCGTCAGTCGAGCCCCGACATTCCGCTAGCACTGGGTTTCGACAGCAGGACGCGCGGTTTCGACGCAGAAACGCTCATACAACAAATCAAACAACTCCAGACCCAGCCCAATTTGACAATAAGAACGCTGTTTCTCGACTGCGCAGGCGTTGAGATTGAACGCCGTTATGCAGAGACGCGTCGCCGCCATCCCGTTGCACCAGACCGCCCCGCCATGGACGGAATCGCAATTGAACGCATGTTGATGGAGCCATTTCGCCGCTGGGCGGAAACGGTAATCGATACCAGCAAGCTGTCTGCACATGACCTGCAACAGGCGATACGCGAGCAATTCAACAGCGAAGCATCCCCGCATTCCGTCATCACAATCACAAGCTTTGGCTATTCGCGTGGCATTCCCCACAATGCCGATCTGGTTTTCGACCTTCGGTTTCTACGCAATCCGCATTGGGACAACACGCTGCGACCGCTCACGGGTTTGGATGAAGGTGTGTCGCATTATATCGAGGCTGATCCCGCATATGACGCGGCAATGGAAAAAATACGCGACCTGCTACGTTACCTTTTGCCGCTATATGATGCGCAAGGTAAGGCTTATGTAAACATCGCCTTTGGATGCACTGGCGGGCGCCACAGGTCCGTTCATGTTGCCGAACAATTTGGGCGTTGGCTGCGTGAAGATGGCTTTGCTCCAGCGGTTAACCATCGCAACCTGACCTCAAGACCGATTGACGCAATTGAGGAGCCTGCTAACGGCGCAAAGAAGCATACCGCACCACAGGGTAACAATAACAAATGATCGGTTTGATTTTAGTCACACATGGCAAGCTTGCGGCCGAGTTTCTCGTCGCGCTCGAGCATGTGGTTGGCCCCCAAAAAGATATTGCCACGATTTGTATTGGCCCGCATGATGACATGGAAGCACGTCGTAATGAAATAGCGGCGGCCATTAAGCAGGTTGATACGGGAAAAGGCGCGATAATCCTCTCGGATCTTTTTGGCGGAACGCCCTCCAATCTGGCCATCTCGCTGCTGGAGAGCGGCCGTGTCGAGGTTATCGCAGGCGTAAACCTGCCAATGCTGATCCGCCTCGATAGCGCGCGCAAAAACCTGGATGTCAAAGAGGCTGTCGCCGCTGCGCGTGAAGCGGGCCGGAAATATATCAGTGTGGCATCAGAAGTGCTCGAGGCATCCAAATGACTCGCCTTAGCCGGTCTGTAACAATCGTGAATCTGAAGGGGCTGCATGCCCGTGCCAGTGCCAAATTTGTCACCTTTGTCAGCCGGCTGCCCGAAGGCATTAAGGTAGAAGTAGAAAAAGACGGTCAGCTCGTCACTGGCACCTCCATCATGGGGCTGATGATGCTCGGTGCCGCCAAAGGCAGCGAAATTACGATTCATGTCGAGGGCGACCAAGCCGAGCTTGCCATTGAAAAACTTATTGGGTTGGTTGTCGACGGCTTTGGCGAAGACTGATGCGCCGTGAGATTACCGGATTTTCCAATCCGCTTTTGAAGGAAATCCGCGGACTGCGCGAAAAGAAACTGCGCAAACGCGCGGGGCTATTTCTCGCCGAAGGTCTGCGCATTATGACCGAGGCGCGAGAAGCTGGATTTCTCCCTGAAATGTTGTTCCGCGTGAAAGACCGGTCCGTCCACGAGCTAGAGGTCGCTCTGGAGGACGAAGTCCTACGCAATGGCGGGGACGTTATCGAAACCAGCGCCGAAATCATGGCGAAACTGTCGGGTAAAGATAATGCACAGGCTGTCGTAGGTGTCTATCGCGACCACGGCACATTACTTGCTGACGTCGACCGGGCATCTGCGCCAATCTGGCTAGTCGCGCAAGCGATGCGTGATCCTGGAAATCTGGGGACAATGTTGCGCACGGGGGATGCTGTCGGCGCAGGCGGGCTTATCCTCATCGACGACTGTACTGACCCATTTTCGGTCGAGTCCGTTCGCGCGAGCATGGGTGCCATTTTCACACAGAAAATTGTGCAGTGCCGATGGGATGAGTTTACCGCTTGGTTGCGTTCGGGTGATGGTCAGCTAGTCGGAACGAGCCTTCAAACTGACACCGATTATCAAGCTGCGCGCTACAATAGTCCCTGTTTTATTTTGACCGGCAACGAAGCGCAGGGTTTGCCGGACGATTACGAAGGCCAGTGCGACCTTCTGGTCAAAATGCCGATGCAAGGCAAGGCCGACAGCTTAAACGCGGCAGTAGCCACAGCGGTTATGGCCTATGAAGTGCTGAACCAGTTTCGCCGCCCAGCGAACAACTAACAGCTACCAGAGTTATTACTCTGCCGCTTCGCGTCCGTCTGCAATCTGCGTGTTCAATTCGTCGGCACCATAACGCGGCAGCGCCTCAACCGACGGGATATCTTCCAATTCGCGCTTCCCCGTCTCAATATTGAGCTCAGCAAATTTCCGCCCCGTCGACATGACGTTGCGTTCAAAACTGCCCACGAACTTGTTGTAATTGTTGACTGCCGAGGACAGGCCGCTGCCCACAGATTTCAAATGCTGCGCGGCGACAGCGATGCGGTCGTACATTTCCTTGCCAAGCGCGCCGATCTGCTTGGCTTCGCGCGCGAGGCCCTCTTGCCGCCACACGCTGGCAACGGTTCGAGCAATCGCAACTAAATTGGTTGGTGTGGCCAACAAAACCTTCTTATCAAAGGCAAAGTCCCACAGTTGCGGTTCATGCTCGAGCGCAGCTGCAAGAAAATGTTCGCCAGGAACAAACATGATCACATAGTCGGGCGCGTCCTCAAACTGGTCCCAATAGGCCTTGCGCGAAAGGCCATCGATATGGTTCTTCATGGACTGCGTATGCCGGGTCATTGCAACTGCGCGAACATCGTCATCGACCGAAGCAAAGGCATCCTGATAGTCGTTCAGCGACACCTTGGCATCGATTACCAAGGTTCGTCCGCCTGGCACGTGAATGATCGCATCGGGCCGTAAGCGAAGGCCATCGCCGACATCAATGCTGGTTTCCAAGTCAAAATCGACGTGCTCCGACAAGCCACAGCTTTCCAGAACATTCTTCAACTGCTGCTCGCCCCAGCGGCCACGCGCTTTGGGCGCATTGCGCAGCGAGTTCATCAGGCCAGACGCAACGCTGGAAACGCGCTCCTGCCCCAATCGCATTTCACCAATCAAACCCTTCAGATCGCCATAAGCCTCCGTCCGGTCTTTCTCGATTTTACCGACTTGCTCTTCATAGGCTTTCAACTTGTCGCCCACTGGCCCCAAAAGCTGTTTCAGCCGCTCTTCGTTCTTTTCACCGGCCTGATGAAAACGTTCATCGGCGCGCTGAAGAAAGGCAGCTTGCGCTTCGCCCAAAAGCTTCTGGCCGATCTCGCCAAACTGTGCCGACAAGGTTTCCTTCGCTTGGCCAAGCACGGCGATTTGTTCATCAAAACCGCGTTCACGCTCTTCCAAGCTGGTTTCCAGGCGCGCCAACCGATCTTTTGCACTGTCGCGCTCGACGACAACCTGATCGAGCATGGACCGCAGTTGCACGGTAGTTTCTTGCCCTGCCCGGCTTTCACGTCCGCCAGCGAACCAGCCCAGCACGAGCCCAACCAGCAAAGTAAGCACAACAATAACGATGACGATTAACGGCTCCAACACAACACTCCAAATTTAGAACGAATGCGGAACATAGGCTGTGACGGGCCTAGGTCAAGCGGCTTCGGTTGCCACCCGCTGTGACTTTTTTACGCGGGCATAGCTCATCACGCTAAACGGCAATAGCCCAGCATAAAGTATCGTAGCGCCAATAAGCGCAACCCATGGCGCGGCAACCAATGTGGCGGCGAACAGTCCGACCGCTGCAAGTGCCATGAACCTTAAACTACGCCGGACCTTGATCGACGACCAACTGTAGGTAGCAACGTTTGAAATCATCAACAAAGCGCACAAGAGCAACCACGGCCCAAGAAAACGATAGTCTCGCACCCATTCCGCGCCTGTTTCGAACCAAATCATCATCGGCAGCAATGCCAGTGCTGCGCCAGGCGGCGACGGGACGCCAGTGTTGAACCCGGCTGATTTATGCGGCTGGTTTTCGGTATCAATGCGGGCATTAAACCGTGCAAGCCGGAGCGCTGCGCACAACACGAAGAACACCGAGATGGTCCAGCCGAAGCGCGGCATGTCCTGCAGTACCCACATGTACATTACGAGCGCTGGAGTTGCGCCGAACGCAATCACATCGGATAGCGAGTCCAGCTCGGCACCAAAACGGCTCTCGCCGTTAAGCATCCGGGCAATACGGCCATCCATGGCATCAAGAACGCCAGCAATGACAATTGCTGCCACGGCGTTTTCCCAACGGCCTTGCATCGCAAACCACGC
>JBKBTH010000156.1:0-5170 GCA_046290915.1 Sphingorhabdus sp. | reverse complement strand
TTCACCGGCAACAATCGTATCACCAACGGCCAAACGCTGCGGTGCAATGATGTAAGCCAATTCGCCATCTTCGTACTTTACCAGTGCGATGAAAGCAGAACGGTTGGGGTCATATTCCAGACGCTCAACAATTGCGGACATACCCCATTTACGACGCTTAAAGTCGATCAGGCGATATTTTTGCTTGTGACCGCCGCCGATACCGCGCGAAGTCACGTGGCCCTTGTTGTTACGGCCGCCGGTCTTGCTCTTACCTTCAGTCAGTCCCTTTACGGGACCGCCTTTGTAGAGGCTCGACCGGTCAACCAGCACAAGGCCGCGACGGGCGGGGCTAGTTGGTTTGTAGCTTTTGAGTGCCATTATCCTGCCCTTAAATACCGGTGGTCACGTCAATGCTCTGGCCTTCGGCCAAAGTGACGATTGCTTTTTTGACATCCGAACGCGTGTAGGGCTTGCCCTTCCAGCGCTTGGTTTTGCCCTTTTGCACGAGCGTATTCACGTTCAGGACCTTGACGTCGAACAGGGCTTCAACAGCTGCCTTGATCTGTGGCTTGGTCGAGCTACCCGTGACTTTGAACACAACAGCGTTGTGTTCCGACAGCAGGGTCGCCTTTTCGGTGATGTGCGGTGCAACGATCACGTCATAATGACGCACGTCGATTGCTTTATCCTTAGCCATTAGTTGGCACCTCCCGTGAGGGCGAAGCGTGCTTCCAGCTTCTCAACCGCAGCGCGGGTCAAAACCAGAGTATCATGCTTCAGGATGTCATAAACATTCGCGCCAACAGCAGGCATCACGTTGATGCCGACCAGGTTAGCCGAAGCCAGACGGAAATTGTCGCTGACGGTGTCGCCATCGATAACCAATGTCGACTTGCCGAAGCCGAGCTTGCCAACCTGACCCATGAGAGCTGCAGTCTTTGCAGCTTTCAGTTCCAGATCTTCAAGAACGATCAACGAACCCGACTTAGCTTTGCTCGAAAGCGCCATCTTCAGACCCAAAGAACGGATCTTCTTGTTCAGCGATGGGTTAAAGTCACGCAAACGGGCACCATGGGCCTTACCACCACCGATAAAGATCGGAGCAGCGCGGTCACCGTGACGGGCAGTACCGCCACCCTTCTGGTTACCGAATTTCTTGCCAGTGCGTGCAACGTCTGAACGCTCACGGGTAGGACGAGCCGTACCGCGGGCCTTCTCACGCTGCCAGGTAACAACACGGTGCAGAATGTCGGCGCGTGGCTCAATGCCAAATACGTCGTCATTCAGATCGATGTCGCCCTTTGCTTTGGCGTCGAGGGTTTGAACCTTGAGCTTCATGGTTTAGCCCTCCTTCTTTTCTTCGCCGGCGTCCGCAGCAGGTGCTTCAACAGCAGCGGCTTCGACAGCGGGCGCAGCTTCAGCGGCAGGCGCTTCAGCTTCGACAGCGGGGGTATCTACAACGTCTACTTCGGTTGCGATTACGACGTCTTCAACCGCTGGGGCTTCATTGTCGTTCTTCAACGCGCCGGGGAACGGTGCAGCTTCAGGGGTAGGAACCTTAACGGCGTCACGGACGAGCAACCAACCGTTCTTCGCGCCAGGTACTGAACCCTTTACGAAGATCAGGCCGCGCGCAACATCAGTGCGAACGATTTCGAGGTTTTGCTGTGTGCGCTGACGGTCACCCATGTGGCCGGCCATCTTCTTGTTCTTGAAAACCTTGCCTGGATCCTGGCGTTGGCCAGTCGAACCATGGGCACGGTGGGTAATCGACACACCATGTGATGCGCGCATACCGCCGAAGCCCCAACGCTTCATGGCGCCGGCAAAGCCTTTACCCTGCGTGTGACCAGTGATGTCGACCAATTGGCCGTCAATGAAATGGTCCGCAGAAACAGTTGCACCGACAGGCAGCAAGCCTTCGGCATTATCAACGCGGAATTCAGCAACGCGAGCTTTTGGCTCGACCTGTGCTTTGGCGAACTCGCCGCGCTGTGGTTTGTTTACATTTTTCGCTTTGCGGGCGCCGGCACCGAGACGAACAGCAAAGTAGCCATCCTTCTCTGCATTGCGGGCTCCAACCACTTGGCAGCCTTCCAGCGCCAATACGGTCACAGGTACGTGACGGCCATCTTCATTGAAGAGGCGCATCATACCCATCTTTTTCGCGATCACGCCAGTGCGCATGATCCATACTCCAACTTATGTCAGAGGCCCGGCTGGCAGGATTGCCAGGAGGGCGTGACGCCTAAATCCAGCCCTGAATTTTTAAGCATTGCCCCGTCCGGGCTAGGCACCAGTGGCGCACCTTAGTGCGCAATCTGGTAAGACGGGGAACGCAGCCCGAGTAAACTCGGCGGTATTCCTATTGTCTCACTCTACTTTCGTAGAGGTATCGGCTTACGCCAATTTGATTTCGACATTCACACCGGCAGCAAGATCGAGCTTCATGAGCGCATCTACGGTCTGTGGCGTGGGCTGCACAATGTCGAGCAACCTTTTGTAAGTACGAACTTCAAACTGCTCGCGCGACTTTTTGTCGACGTGCGGTCCGCGGTTCACTGTGAACTTTTCGATACGGGTAGGAAGTGGAATTGGACCACGGATAAGCGCGCCAGTGCGGCGTGCGGTGTCTGCGATATCGCCAGTCGCCTGATCGAGGACGCGATGGTCAAATGCTTTCAGGCGGATGCGAATATTCTGCGTTTCCATGGGTTCACCAATTTCCAAATTCTATCAATATCAAAGAGCCGAAAAACAGCCATTCCGACTTACGCTTTCGAAGCCGGAACAACTGTTTTGAAATTCTAAAAACCGCCCCGCCCGAATCAAAGAATCGGGCGGGATGCGCGGCCTATATTACTTCGTGATGGTGCTGACAACCCCAGAACCGACGGTGCGTCCGCCTTCGCGAATTGCGAAGCGAAGACCTGGGTCCATAGCGATTGGAGCAATCAACTTAACCGAGATGGTTACGTTGTCGCCTGGCATAACCATTTCAGTGCCTTCAGGAAGGATCACTTCGCCGGTCACGTCAGTTGTACGGAAGTAGAACTGTGGACGGTAGTTTGCGAAGAATGGCGTGTGACGCCCGCCTTCGTCCTTCGAAAGAACATAAATTTCTGCCGAAAACTCAGTGTGCGGCGTAACCGAACCTGGCTTGCAGAGAACTTGACCACGCTCAACTTCTTCACGGCCTACGCCACGAACAAGCGCACCGATGTTATCGCCTGCACGACCTTCGTCGAGCAGCTTGCGGAACATTTCAACGCCGGTAACGGTCGTTTTCTTTGTGTCCTTGATACCGACGATTTCAACTTCTTCGCCAACCTTGACGATTCCGGTTTCAACGCGGCCAGTAACAACCGTACCACGACCCGAGATCGAGAACACGTCTTCGACTGGCATCAGGAATGGCTTGTCGATTGGACGCTCTGGCTGTGGAATGGCTTCGTCAACGGCAGCCATCAGTGCAAGGACAGATTCCTTACCGATGTTGTCGTCACGGCCTTCGAGCGCAGCAAGTGCCGAACCACGAACGATTGGAATATCGTCGCCTGGGAAATCATACTTCGAAAGAAGCTCACGGATTTCCATTTCAACCAGCTCGAGAATTTCTTCGTCGTCAACCTGGTCAACCTTGTTCATATAAACAACAAGGGCAGGAACACCAACCTGACGTGCAAGCAGGATGTGCTCGCGAGTCTGTGGCATTGGACCATCAGCTGCGTTCACAACGAGAATTGCGCCGTCCATCTGAGCAGCACCGGTGATCATGTTCTTAACATAGTCAGCGTGGCCTGGGCAGTCGACGTGTGCGTAGTGACGACCAGCAGTTTCATATTCAACGTGTGCGGTCGAAATGGTGATGCCGCGCTCGCGCTCTTCTGGAGCCTTATCGATGTTAGCGAAATCAACAGCGGTACCGCCGTAAGTTTCAGCCATGATCTTCGTGATTGCTGCAGTCAGCGTGGTCTTACCGTGGTCCACGTGACCGATGGTACCAATGTTGCAATGCGGTTTCGTCCGCTCAAATTTAGCTTTTGCCATTTTCTCAAACCTTCTTTCGATTAGGTAATATTTTGATCAGGTGGGACGACGCCTGCTGAATCAGGCGCCGCCATTAATCGGCTTTTGCCTATCAGGCAAGCTTCTCCTTGATTTCGGCCGCAACGTTCGATGGGACTTCATCATAATGATTGAAGAACATCGAGTAGTTTGCACGTCCTTGCGTGAACGAGCGGAGCTGGTTCACATAGCCGAACATGTTGGCCAAAGGCACCATGGACTCAACAACCTGCGCATTACCGCGGCTGTCAGTGCCCTGAATTTGACCACGACGTGAGTTCATGTCGCCGATCACATCACCCAGATATTCTTCAGGAGATACAACTTCGACCTTCATGATGGGTTCGAGCAATTTGATGCCCGCTTTTTGCGCAGCTTCACGCATGCCTGCACGGCCAGCAATTTCGAATGCCAGGGCCGACGAGTCGACGTCATGGTACGCGCCGTCATACAGCGTAATTTCGAAGTCGATGATCGGGAAGCCGATAAGCGATCCGGACTCTGCGGTTTCGCGCATGCCCTTTTCAACCGAAGGGATATATTCCTTTGGAATGTTACCGCCCTTGACTTCATCCTTGAAGATGACGCCCGTGCCACGCTCGCCCGGCTTTACCGTGAACTTGATACGGCCAAACTGACCTGAACCACCCGACTGCTTCTTGTGGGTGTAATCAACGTCAACTTCGCGCGCCAAATACTCGCGGTAAGCAACCTGCGGCGCGCCGACATTTGCTTCAACCTTGAATTCGCGACGCATGCGATCAACGATGATGTCGAGGTGAAGCTCGCCCATACCCTTAATGATCGTCTGGCCTGATTCATGGTCGGTCGAAACGCGGAACGAGGGATCTTCAGCCGACAGACGATTGAGCGCGATGCCCATCTTTTCTTGGTCAGCCTTGGTCTTTGGTTCAACCGAAAGCTCGATAACGGGCTCTGGGAATTCCATACGCTCGAGAATGATCGGGAAACGCTCGGCGCACAAAGTGTCACCGGTTGTCGTTTCCTTCATGCCGGCAAGCGCGATGATGTCGCCTGCAAATGCCTCATCAACGTCCTTACGTTCGTTGGCGTGCATTTCGAGCATACGTCCGACCTTTTCCTTCTTGTCCTTTACCGA
>JBKBTH010000155.1:0-5216 GCA_046290915.1 Sphingorhabdus sp. | reverse complement strand
TCTCTTGGCCTCCGCACACGCGGTGTCCGCGTGGTCAGCTGCCCCTCATGCGCGCGGCAGGGCTTCGACGTCATCCGCACGGTGCAGAAACTGGAAGAGGCGCTTGGCCATATCAAGACGCCGATGTCGCTCTCGGTACTTGGCTGCGTCGTCAACGGCCCCGGCGAAGCGCGCGAGACCGATATCGGCATCACCGGCGGCGGCAATGGCAAGCACATGGTCTATCTGTCGGGCGTGACCGATCACCATGTCGAAAATGACGAAATGGTCAGCCACATCGTCAAGCTGGTGGAAGCGAAAGCTGCGGAAATCGACGCGGGAGCCAGCGTCAGCATGGACACGCTGCACGGGAAAGCTGCTTGAGCGTCTCCATTCGGGCGGCAGCGCCATCGGACATTTCACTCATCGGTCAGTTCATCCGCGACTTAGCGGAGTATGAAAAGCTCTCGCACGCAGTGCGTTTTGACGAAGCGGTCATGGCGCAAAAGCTGTTTGGGGCGCGACCCTATGCAGAGGTGCTGATCGGCGAGATTGACGGCACGCCGCAGGGCTTTGCCTTGTTCTTTCACAATTTTTCGACCTTCGAAGGCCGGCCAGGCATCTATCTCGAGGATTTGTTCGTTCGGCCCGACGCGCGTGGTTCCGGGCTTGGCAAAGCGTTGCTGGCCAAGCTTGCGGCGCTGGCGGTGGAGCGTGATTGTGCGCGGCTCGAATGGTCGGTGCTCGATTGGAACACGCCCGCGATTGATTTTTACAAAGCACTTGGCGCCAAGCTGATGGACGAATGGACGGTCATGCGCGTTGACGGTGCTGCCCTTTCCGAATTGGCGGTCAAATGATCATTGTGTTGGCGATGTTGATGCTGTCGCCAGTGTCCGATGTCAGGCCCGACGCGTCAGCACCGCAGTCGGCTCCGGCAAAGGACCGCTATGACACGGTCGCATTTGACCCGGCAGCCAATGCGCAATATCAACTTGAGACTAAGTTGAATGACGCAAAGAATATGGATCGCAAGCTTCTGGTCATCATGGGCGGAAATTGGTGTCACGATAGCGCTGCGCTCGCCAATTTGATCGACACCCCGCGCTTGGCCGGGATGATCGCACAAAATTACGAAGTGCTGTTCGTTGACGTTGGTGTGCCGCAAACTGGTAAGGGCCGTAACCTCGATATCGCCAAGCGCTTCGGTATCAAAAAGGTCAAAGGCACCCCTACCGTGCTGGTGCTATCGCCCGACGGTCAATTGCTGAACAGCAAAAAGGATGCGGCAAGCTGGCGCAATGCAGCAAGCCGGAGCGATGATGACATTTTCCGCTATTTCGCAGAATTTAAGCCGTCGACGAACTAAGCGACAAAGCATAGCCCATGTCGCAACTTCACCCTCGTCCTCTCGTGCCGTTCATGGTGGCGGCCGCCGGTATCGGCACATTTTCGCTGATGGACGCCGCGATGAAGGATCTGGCGCTTTCGATGGGCGCGTATAATGCGGTGATGTGGCGCAACAGCCTGGGTGCGTTGTTGATGGGATTGCTGTTTGTCGGCACGCGGCAGAAATGGCCACCTGCGCACATCCTGAAAATCCATTTATGGCGCAGCATCGTGGTGTCGGTCATGGCGGTCAGCTTTTTCTGGTCGCTGACCAAACTGCCTTTGGCCGAAGCCATTGGCCTCAGCTTTATCGCGCCTGTCATTGCGCTGTATCTGGCGGCGGTGATTCTGGGTGAGACGATTGGTAAAGAGGCGATCTGGGCGTCGCTGGCGGGCTTGGGCGGTGTTGTTATCATCATGGCGGGCCGGTTGAGCGGGCATTACACCACCGGGCATCTATGGGGCGCTGCGGCGGTGCTGTTTTCCGCAGTCGTGTTTGCCTATAATCTCATTCTCGCGCGGCAACAGGCGCAGGTGGCGGGGCCCATTGAGATTGCATTTTTCCAGAATCTGTTTGTCGCTGCAACGCTCAGTCTGGTTGCGCCCTGGTTTTTGCAGCCGATTGCGCTGTCGGATGTGCCGATGATCGGCGGCGCTGCAACGCTGGCGATTGTGTCGCTGTTGCTGTTGAGTTGGGCCTATGCGCGTGCCGAGGCGCAAATCTTGATTCCAGTCGAGTACACGGCCTTTGTCTGGGCTGCGTTTTTCGGTTGGCTGTTTTTCGCAGAGCCCGTCACATTGCCGGTGCTGATGGGAACCGCCTTGATTGTTTGCGGCAGCCTCATTGCCGCGCGCACAAAACCTGTCCCAGTTAACCAAGTTGAAATCGCCGCCGTATAAGGCGTTGCCGATGAATGTCGCAACACTCTGGCCGGCCGTGCGCCGCAAGACGGGCGCTTGGCAACACAGCCGCGCCGTGCGCGACATATTGGATACCCGGCCAATTGTGCCAACTGATGACGGGGTCATCCTGTTCTCGATGATCGGTACCGCCGTTTTGCTGCCCTATCTGGTTGCCGTGAAATCACTTCATGCGCAATTGGGCCGGGGGCGCGTGATGCTGCTCAACGACGGCACGTTGACCGCAACGGACAAAATGTTGCTCGCGCATCATGTTGGCAATCCGGTGATATTGGAATTCGCAGATATCGACACCGCTCCCTGCCCAAGCGGCAATTGCTGGGAACGGTTATTGGCGATCCTCGATTTGCGCCGTGATCATTATGTCATTCAGCTCGATTCCGACACCGTCACGCTTGGCCCCGTGCCAGAGGTTCGGGACGCTATTGATGCAAACCGCAGCTTTACTTTGGGTGGCGGAATCGAGGAAGTCGCGCATGGATTTATGACGGTCCCCGACATGATCCGCGACATCTATCCCGCCGGCCCGCGGACCCGACATATCCAATCCGTGATTGAATCTGCACTGCGCGATTTTCCGGGTGCAGAAGACTTACGCTACATTCGCGGTTGCGCAGGCTTTGCCGGGTTCAGCAAGTCGGATGCGGGCCGTACATGTGCAGAACGCTTCGCGGTCGATGCAGGCGCTGTTGTCGGCCCCCGTTTCCATGAATGGGGCAGCGAACAGGCGGCATCAAACTTCGTGGTCGCAAACGACCCTCAACCCATTCAGCTGCCCTATCACCGTTACACCAATCATTGGGAGGAGGCGTTGCCCGCTGACCCAGCTTTCATCCACTATATCGGCACCTACCGTTATGATCGAGGCAGCTATGTTGCGTCGACGGAGCAGGCGATCAGGCAGCTAAAGCAGAATAAATCATCGTCTTGATTTCACGGCGGACCGGGTAGGTGCTCGATGGCATCAGCTGAGTCATGAAAACCATGATGATGTCTTCCACAGGGTCGACGAAAAACGCAGTCGAGTACATGCCGCCCCAATAGAAATCACCGGTCGAGCAAGGCGTCAATGTCGCTGCGCTGTCGATGGTCGTGGCAAAGCCAAGGCCAAAACCGATGCCGGCCATTTCCGCTTCACTGAACAAGGACTTCGACATTTGCGTCAGGTCTTGACCACCCGGGATATGGTTGGCTGTCATCAGCTCAATCGTTTTCGGGCTAAGGATTTGCACGCCATCCAGCGCGCCGCCGTTCAGCAGCATCCGGCAAAAACGGTGGTAGTCGGACATGCTGGAGGCAAGGCCGCCGCCACCTGAATTGAACGACCAGCCCTTGGCCCAAGCGCTTTCGGACCCAGCCTTGTCGAACAGCTTCATTTTTGTGTCGGGATCGAAACCGAATCCTTCGGGGATGCGTGCCGCCTTTTCGGCTGGAACACAAAAGGCGGTATCCGTCATGCCCAACGGCCCAAAAATATGGGTCTGGAAATAATCAGGCAGCAATTGACCGCTGATCCTCTCAACCAGCACACCAAGGACATCGGTCGATACCGAATAATTCCACTGCGTACCCGGGTCAAACTCCAGCGGGATTTGCGCGAGCGTGTCGATGAAGCTTTGCGACGTGTTCTTGCTCCAGCTTTCCACATCGGTTTTGCGGTAGGCCGCATCGATATTGCCCTGTTCCTGAAAGCTGTAGGTAAAACCTGCAGTGTGGCGCAGCAGATCGACGATGCGCATCTGAGTCGTGGGGGGGCGCGAGACAAAGGGTACATTGCCGCCGCCTGCGACAAAAACGCCAAGCTTGGCAAATTCAGGGATATATTTGGCGACGGGATCCGTCAGCGCAACCTTGCCCTGTTCAACCAGCTGCATGAACGCGACTGAGGTGATCGGCTTTGTCATAGACGCGATGCGGTAGATCGCGTCGTCGGCCACGCCCGAGCTCCACTGAAGCGCAATGTCGTCACCGCGCCCGACCAGCAGCGCCGCAAAGGGCAATTTGCCGCTGTCGAGATATTGGGTTTGGATAAACTCCGGTATCCGGGCAAGCCGGTCGGGAACAAAGCCTAGATCTTCGGCGCTCATACGGCGGTTTGTCCTGTCAATTGGCGGGTTACGGGGTGTGAGCTGGAAAGGCCGCCATCGACGGCGATTGCCTGACCGTTGACGTAGCTTGCCTGATCGCTGGCAAGGAACAACGCAACATTGGCCAGTTCCTCGGGCTGCGCGCCACGACGCAGCGGGTTGAGACGCCCGATTTTCTCGGTCACGCCCTTTTCCTTGGCATAATCGAATGTCGGCTTGGTCATACCGGTTTCGGTAAGGCCCGGGCAGATCGCGTTGCAACGGACATTGGTGCCCGACAATTGTTGCGCGGAAACCATCGCCAGATTGATGACGCCCGCTTTTGACGCCGAATAAGGCGGACCGCCCGCGCCGGAACGAATGCCCGCGACGCTTGCGGTCAGGATGATTGAGCCACCATTGCCTGCATCGGCCATGACCTTGCCCGCATGCTTCACCATCAGCCATGGGCCAATCAGGTTGACGCGCAACACGCTGGTGAAATTCTCGACGGTGTTGTCAAAGATGCCTTCCATGCCGCCGGAGATGCCAGCGTTGGCAAAGGCGACATCAAGATGGCCGTGCAATTCGATGGCCTTTGCTACAATCGCTGCGACATCAGCCTCATCGCCTGCGTCCATTTGGACCGCGGTGGCGGCGTCGCCAATCATCGCTGCAGTGTCATGCACCGATGCGGCCATGTCGCCCAGAACGACCTTGGCGCCTTCAGCCGCAAAGCGGATGGCCGATGCGCGGCCAATGCCCGAACCTGCGCCAGTGATGATGGCAACTTTGCCCTCCAATGCGCCGGTCATACCACGACACCCCCATCAACCACGATTGTCTGTCCGGTCATAAAGG
>JBKBTH010000154.1:0-5220 GCA_046290915.1 Sphingorhabdus sp. | reverse complement strand
TTCGGGTTATTGAAGCATGGAACAGAAACGCATCCTCCTGATCGTCAGCGGCGGTATTGCGGCTTATAAGGCGCTTGAACTTGTTCGCTTGCTTAAGCGTCAGGGTGTGGCCGTGCGCGCGGTGATGACGAAAAGCGCGACTGAGTTTGTTACGCCGTTGTCGATGGGCGTCATGACCGAAGATCAAGTGTATGGCGACATGTTCGACCTGAAGGAAGAACGCGAAATCGGGCATATCCAGTTGAGCCGTCAGGCCGACCTTGTGGTGATTTGTCCGGCTACCGCAAATATCCTTGCCAAAATGGCTGCTGGCATATCCGATGACCTGGCCACAACTATTCTTCTCGCGACGGACAAGCCCGTTCTGGCAGTCCCGGCGATGAATGTCCGCATGTGGAACCACCCCGCGACGCAGCGCAATTTGACGCAGCTGCGCGCCGATTGCGTTCACGTCATGAACCCTGACGAAGGCGCGATGGCGTGCGGCGAATTTGGCCCTGGCCGCCTGCCTGAACCTCCGGCAGTCGCTGAGCAGATTTGCAGCATGCTGGGCGTAACCTTCAATCCGCAACTTGCTTCCGGTCGTTCACCGACCACCATGCCGAGCGCAGCGCCGCTGGCCGCGCAACCCGATTTTGCGGAAGTCGAGCATCGTCCCTTGTTTGGCAAACGCGTGCTGGTGACCGCTGGACCAACGCATGAAGCAATTGATCCTGTGCGCTATATCGCCAACCGATCGTCCGGACGTCAGGGCTTTGCCATTGCGGCGGCAGCGGCTGATCTGGGTGCCGAGGTTACGTTGATCGCCGGTCCGGTTCATCTGGCCACGCCCCCCGGCGTATTGCGGGTTGACGTTGAAACCGCATTGGAGATGCAGGCTGAGGTCGAGAAGGCTTTGCCCGTCGACGCCGCAATCATGGTTGCTGCCGTTGCAGATTGGCGCGCGATACAAGCACCGGACCAGAAAATTAAGAAGGATGGCCATGCCATTCCGCCGCTCGCTTTAACCGAAAATCCTGACATTCTTGCAAGCCTGGCTGTGCATCAACAGCGTCCGAAACTCTTGGTTGGCTTTGCGGCAGAGACTGAAAATATCATTGCCCATGCGCAGGCTAAACTTGCGAAAAAAGGGTGCGACTGGATTGTCGCCAATGATGTGTCAGGCGATGTCATGGGCGGCGAAAACAACGCCTTTCACATCGTGACCAACGCGGGCGTCGACAACTGGCCCGAAAGCCCCAAGGACGTTATCGCACGAAAATTGATGGAGAAGGTTGCCGATGAGCTCGCAAAAAGTTGAAGTGCGCGTCAAGCGCCTGAACCATGGCGCGGGCTTGGCCTTGCCTGCATATGCGACGTCGGGTGCAGCCGGAATGGACATTTGCGCTGCCGAAAGCCTGAGCCTGCGCGCAGGCAAACGCCATGCTGTTGCAACTGGCTTCGCCTTTGCCATACCCGACGGATATGAAGTGCAGGTGCGCCCGCGTTCCGGTCTTGCGCTGAAACATGGGATAACATGCCTCAATACGCCCGGAACCATCGACAGCGATTATCGCGGCGAAGTGAAAGTCATACTTGCAAATTTAGGCGAAGATGATTTTATGATCAACAAAGGCGACCGGATTGCACAGATCGTGGTGGCGCCTGTTACCCACGGGAATCTGATCGAGGTTGAAGACCTTGACGAGACCGTGCGCGGCAGCGGGGGTTTCGGCTCAACAGGCGTATGACGCTCAGCGACCAACAGCTTGACCGCTACGCCCGTCACATTGTCCTGCGTGACATTGGCGGCGCGGGTCAGACCACGCTTCTGTCGAGCCATGTCCTGCTAATCGGCGCGGGCGGCATTGGCTGTCCGGCAATCCAATATCTCGCTGCGGCAGGCGTTGGAACGATCAGCGTCGTCGACGATGATGTCGTGGCGCTTTCCAATCTCCAACGACAGATTTTGTACAGCGATAGCGATATCGGGAACGCCAAGGTGGAAGCCGCAGGCGCGGCTGCGGTGCGGCTAAATCCGGACACCACGTTTCACGCCATCGCGCAGCGGATTGGCAATGACACTAGCGCCGACATTCTGGTGGGCGTCGATGTTGTCATCGATGGCAGCGACAATTTTGCGACACGTTTGATCGTCAATGACCTTTGTCTTGCGGCAAAGGTCCCATTGGTGAGCGCCGCAATTGGGCAGTTTCACGGACAGATTGGCACATTCACGGGATGGCAAGCGGCCGCGCCTTGCTATCGCTGCTTCGTCGGTGATGCGCACGATCCCGATGATTGCGATGACTGCGCCACGCAAGGCGTTCTGGGCGCGATGTGCGGCCTTATGGGCAGCTTCGCAGCGATGGAAGCTATACGCACGCTCACGGGCTTCGGTGGGCCGCAGCAGGGCAAGTTGCACCTGTTCGACGGACTGACCCCATCCATGCGGTCAATAAAATTGCCGAAAGATCCGGCCTGCTCAAGCTGCAGCGGCTTAACCGCCTAAAAGTTCGTCCACCCATTGCGGCACAACCTCGGTCGCCGGGCCATGCCGCGATTCATTGAACCAAGAACTGCCATGCGATGGCTCAAGGTTCAGCTCCAGTGTGCTGATGCCCTTTTGACGTGCTTCACGCACAAGACCAGCAGCGGGATAGACCGCACCTGACGTGCCAATGCTGACGAACAAGTCAGCGCGGTTCAACGCATGATAGATATCATCCATACGGTACGGCATTTCGCCAAACCAGACGATGTCGGGCCGCAACTGACCAGCGATGCCGCAGGATGGACAGGCCGGTCGATCAATCAGCGTACCGCGCCATCCATGCCGTGTGTCACAGGCGGTGCACCAAGCGTTCAGATGCTCGCCATGCATATGCAGTAGGCGTTTGGCCCCTGCCCGTTCGTGCAAATCGTCGACATTCTGCGTGACCAGCAGCAAATTGCCGCTCCATTCCGCATCAAGCCGTGCGAGCGCATAATGCGCGGCATTTGGCTCAACCTGCTGAATGCGTTCGCGGCGCATATCGTAGAATCGCAGCACAAGCTCGGGATCACGGGCAAAGGCTTCAGGTGTTGCTACATCCTCGACCTTATGCTGTTCCCACAAGCCGCCTGCACTGCGGAAAGTATCAATGCCGCTCTCGGCGCTGACCCCTGCCCCTGTTAGGATTACGATGTTCTTGATGTCTCGATTCACATTCATTCCTTCGTCGTCACCGTGCGGCCAACGTCGTACACAGCACAACTTGTTTCGCTTCCTTAATATAGTAAGACCCTGAAACAAAATCAGGGTGACCGTTATGAAAATAGGTATCATTGGCAGCGCAGGGCGCATGGGGCAGGCTTTGGTCGACGCAATTGCCGCGGATGGTCAGGAGTATGTTGGCGGCGTCGACAAAGGCGACGATCTTGCTGCGCTGGTCGCCGCCTGTGATGTGCTCGTCGATTTTTCCAGCCCACATGCGCTTGAGGCCAACCTCGATGCATGCGTTGCTGCTGGCAGCCCCATAGTCATTGGCACAACCGGATTGGAAGAGCGCCACCATTTCCTGATTGACGACGCAGCGCGCGACATTCCGGTACTGCAGACCGGCAATACCTCATTGGGCGTAACCATGCTGGCCGCGCTGGTAGAACAAGCCGCACGGCAATTGGGTGAAGATTGGGATATTGAAATACTCGAAATGCATCACCGACATAAGGTTGATGCGCCGTCCGGCACGGCACTGCTGCTCGGAGAAGCGGCAGCCAATGGACGCGGCATCGACCTAAAGCAACATAGCGATCGCGGCCGTGACGGGATCACTGGCGCGCGCAAAGCCGGCGACATAGGTTTTGCATCCTTGCGCGGTGGTAGCGTTGCTGGCGACCATCACGTCATTTTCGCTTCTGAACATGAACGGATAGAGCTTGTCCATCGCGCTGAAACCCGCGCGATATTCGCGCGCGGCGCGGTCAAAGCAGCCACATGGCTAACGCGCCAAAAGGCGGGCCGTTTCACTATGCAGGAAGTGCTTGGTCTTTGAAAAAGGCAGATATCTTCGAACTCTATCGACGGCTGGCAGAGGCAAATCCCGCGCCTGAAACTGAGCTTGCTTATGGCAATGCCTATCAGTTGCTTGTTGCTGTCACTTGCTCGGCACAGTCAACTGACGTCGGGGTAAACAAAGCCACCAAGGCGTTGTTTGCGGAGATCAAGACGCCCGCGCAGATGGTGGCATTGGGGCTTGAGGGGCTCAAAGCACATATCAAAACGATCGGGCTTTATAACAACAAAGCCAAAAACGTGATTGCCCTGTCCGAGATATTGGTGCGCGATCATGCAGGCGAAGTCCCTGCCGACCGTGATGCGCTTGAGGCACTGCCCGGCGTGGGGCGCAAGACCGCAAATGTCGTGCTGAACACCGCTTTCGGGGCCGAGACCTTTGCCGTGGACACGCATATCTTTCGTGTAGGTAACCGGACCGGAATTGCACCCGGCAAAACTGTGCTTGCGGTTGAAAAGGCGCTCGACAAGAAAACACCGCAACCATTTCGTGTTGGCGCGCACCACTGGCTGATCCTGCATGGTCGATATGTCTGCAAGGCCCGGACGCCAGAATGTTGGCGCTGTCCGGTTGTGGATTTGTGCCGCTTCAAACCCAAAACGCCAGCCCCCAAAATCAAGTCAGCTAAAGTTCAGACTGACACCGTTAAGGCGGAAGGGTAATGTTGGAGAAGCCCAATGCGTAAGATATTGCTGATTATTCCCGCCATTGTGTTGTTTTCGGGCGTCGGTGCCGTTGCACTTGCCAGCAAGAAAGCGCCGGAGCCCGTCCGGGCGGTCGGCGAGCCAAAAAGCTGCGTTAGCATTTCGCAGATCCGGTCCACGAAAGTCGTCGACAACAACAATATTGATTTCCGCATGGTGGGTGGCAAAACCTATCGCAACGCGCTGCCGCAAAGCTGCCCCGGTTTGAAGTTCGAGGACCGTTTTTCTTACCGGACATCGATCAACCAATTGTGCAGCGTCGATATTGTTCGCGTCTTACATGACCAAGGCGGAAGCCTGTACGAAGGTGCAGGATGCGGGCTTGGAAAGTTTCAGCAAATTGAGAGGGTTACCGCGAAATAGGGGTAATACTGCCGCACATTGTCATCCTGAACTTGTTTCAGGATTACAAACAGATGCAGCGTGTTATCCTGAAACAAGTTCAGGATGACGAAAGCACATATGCCTCAAGGTCGTTT
>JBKBTH010000153.1:0-5226 GCA_046290915.1 Sphingorhabdus sp. | reverse complement strand
GAAGCAGCCCTGAACGGTGAAGTAGAACCCACCGAAAAGGTCGAACTGACCGCAGACACGCTGTTCAAAAAAGCGGGCGAATAAGGACGACGTTGTCATTGCCTTAATCGCTCGGTTAAGGCACGGGTTGGGGTATGGCTACCAAAGTACCCCCTGATTATGACGCGTCGCTTGCCGACCATGGATTTGAAGCAAAAGAGTTCAAGGGGTTAACATACCCCTTGGGCGATCATGCTCCGGCGTATGGCGAAATCTATCCCATTGCACCGGACATTGGCTGGACGCGCATGCCTGTGCCTGGCAATTTGGCGCATATAAATCTGTGGTTATTGGACGAGGGCGACGCTGGCTTTGCCCTAGTGGACACCGGTCTTTTCATGCCGCCGACCATTGACCAATGGAAAGAAATGTTCGCGGGCAATTTGTCGGATCGCGAACTCAAACGGATTTTTGTAACCCATTTCCACCCCGACCATGTTGGCTGTGCGGGATGGCTTGCAAACAAGTTCAAAGTGCCTGTTTGGATGAACCGGACCGAATGGTTGATGGCGCGCATGCTCGTCGCAGATCAGGCCGACCAACCCCCTGAAGATGTTTTGCGCAACCGGCGCTTTGCAGGTTTTGACGAAGAGCGCATTGAGGAGGTGCGTAAGCGCGGTTGGGGCGGATTTGCCAAGGCTGTGTCGCGGTTGCCCACCGGGCATGTGCGTATGGACGATGGGCAAGTCATCCGCGTTGGTCAGCGGGATTGGACCGTGATGACGGGCGGTGGACACACACCTGAACATGCCTGCCTTGTGGATTTCGACAATGGTATGATTATCGCTGGTGACCAGATTTTGCCGCGTATTACCTCAAATGTCTCCGTGATGGACAGCGAGCCCACGGCAGACCCATTGGGTGAGTGGTTGGCTTCCATTGCAAAATTTCGTGAAGCGTTGCCTGCGGATATGCTGGTCCTGCCAGCGCATGGCGAGCCGTTTACTGGGGTGCATGTCCGGTTGGATAAGTTGGCGTCTGGCCATCATGAGCGGCTCGACAAGTTGGAAACAGCCCTGCGGCAAACTGAAATGCGCGCAGTCGATACGTTTGCATTGCTGTTCGACCGCGAAATTGATGACACGGTCTACGGTTTGGCCGCCGGTGAGGCGCAGGCGCATTTGCGGTATCTGCACTTTGCCGGTCGGATAAAATGTGAAATCCGCGATGGCGTTGGCTGGTATCACGCGGCATAAAGTGCGCATGACACAAAATATCTGGAACCAGAACTACCTCCACCCTGTGAAATGGGACCAACATTTTGCGCCGTTGGCCCTGCACGATATGTTTTTCCAATCGGCTGAACGGATGGGCCGTGCGGCGATCGCCGATTTCATGGGCCGCAAATATAGCTACGCCAATATGGCCGACACTGTCCGGCGCGTCGCGCGTGGTCTTCAGGATAAAGGCATCGGCAAGGGTGACCAGGTTGGCCTGTTTCTGCCGAACGTCCCGCATTATATCGCGGCCTATTATGGCGCGCTTGCAGCCGGGGCGACGGTGGTCAACTTCTCGCCCTTATATACCGTCGATGAATTGGCGCATCAGGTCGCTGACAGCGGCACGTCGATCTTGTTTACTGTGTCAGCTGCGGCATTGCTGCCAACCGCCATCAAGGTGCTGGACAACAGTAGCCTGAAGGAGCTGATAGTTGGTAGCGTCGCCGAAGCATTACCCAAGGCGAAAAGCTGGGCCTATCGGTTGTTGAAACGCAGCGACGTTGCGGCCATCCCTAACGATAGCAGAATTACCAACTACTCCAGTCTCATTGCAAACAATGGCGACTACGCAGTTCAGCCTTGCACGCCAGAAAAAGACATTGCGCAGCTGCAATATACCGGCGGCACGACGGGTACGCCTAAGGGTGCGATGCTCAGCCACCAGAACATAACGGCGAATGCGCGGCAGATTAATATGCTCGATCCGCACAGCCAAGTGAATGAGCCCAATCGTCCCGCAGACGACCGCATCCTTGGCGTATTGCCGTTCTTCCACGTGTTCGCCAATGCCACGGTACTTAACCGTACCGTCGCTAATGGCGGTGAAATCGTCATGCTGCCACGTTTTGAAGCGCGCGCTGCCTTGGCCGCGATCAACCGCACTAAGGTGACATCATTGCCCGGCGTGCCGACAATGTATCAGGCTTTGCTCGATTGCCCAGATATTGCGAAGACTGATTTCACAAGCTTGCGCGCGTGTATCTCTGGCGGCGCTCCTTTGGCAGCCGAGTTGAAAGAACGTTTTGAAAAGGTAACGGGTGCAGTCGTGATTGAAGGCTATGGGCTCACGGAGAGCTCCGGAGTCGTATCGTGCAACCCCTATGAGGGGATCAACAAGCTAGGCAGTATTGGCCAGCCGGTCCCCGGCACAGATGTGATGCTGGTCGACAAGGAAGACCCGAGCAAGCCTGCGCCAGATGGCGAGCCGGGTGAACTGGTGTTTTCGGGGCCGCAAACCATGTGCGGCTATTGGAACCGCAAGGATGCGGACGCCGAAGTGTTTTTGGGCAAATATCTGCGGACTGGCGATGTTGCGACAATTGATGAAGATGGCTTCATCCACATCGTTGATCGCTTGAAAGACATGATTGCCGTGGGCGGCTTCAAGGTGTTCCCAAGCCAAGTAGAAGATATCATTTACAAGCATCCTGCGGTCAAGGAGGCGTTAGTTATCGGTGTGTCTGATGCATATCTCGGTGAAGTGCCACGCGCATTTGTGACGTTGCACGATGGCGCTACGCAAGATGGTGCGGAATTGACGACTTGGCTCAACCCGCGTCTTGGAAAACATGAACGCGTGCAAGGCGTCACTATCCTTGATGTCCTGCCGAAAACGATGATCGGAAAGCTTGACCGCAAGGCGCTACGCTCGGCAGTCGGGTCTTAAGCATTCGGTTGCTGTGGTGACCGACATTGGAGAGATACGCAAAATCATCCATGTCGATATGGATGCGTTCTACGCCAGCGTAGAGCAGCGCGATAATCCGGAACTGCGCGGTAAGCCGGTCGCCGTTGGTGGGTCATCCAAGCGTGGTGTCGTGGCGACCGCAAGCTATGAAGCGCGTGCCTTTGGCGTGCGTTCGGCTATGCCTTCTGTGACCGCATTGCGGCAATGTCCTGACCTCATTTTCGTGAAGCCGCGGTTCGAGGCGTATAAAGCTGTTTCACGCCAGATCCGCGAGATATTCGCGCGGCACACCGATCAAATCCAACCGCTCTCGCTTGACGAGGCATATCTTGATGTCACGCATGACAAGCAGGGTATCGGTTCGGCCGTCAAAATTGCCAAAGCTATTCGAGCGGCCATTCGCGAGGAAACCGGACTGACGGCAAGCGCTGGTGTGAGCTACAACAAGTTTATTGCTAAGCTCGCCAGTGACCAAAATAAGCCCGACGGCATGTGCGTAATATTACCGGAGCAGGGGCCTGAGTTTGTAGCAAGCTTGCCGGTTCGTCGCTTCCACGGGGTCGGTCCGCGCACTGCCGAAAAAATGGCCAAGCTTGGCGTGCATACCGGCGCTGACCTTGCGCAAAAGGACGAGATTTGGCTGTCGCAGCATTTCGGTAGCTGGGGCGGTTATCTTTTTCATGCGGCGCGGGGTATTGATGAACGCCCCATCAACGTGAATGCTGTGCGCAAATCGATTGGGGCTGAAAGCACGTATTTTGACGACAAGCGCAGCGAGGAAGAACTGCGTGATGCGCTAGACGATATTATTGAGATCGTATGGGATCGTATTGACCGAAATCAGGCACAAGGCAGGACTTTGGTTTTAAAGGCGCGTTATGCGGATTTCCGGACCGTGACACGGTCGCGCACCGTTGGGCATATACTTGGTGATCGTTCGGCAATCGCCACGCTTGGGCATGCTCTGCTGGACCAGATTTTGCCTGCTGAAATGGGTGTCCGCCTGCTTGGGTTGACGTTGTCAGGACTTGTTGATCAAAGTGAACTTCCTGCCGCACCAACAATGCAGGGACAATTCACATTTGACCACATTGAAAAATGAAGCAATCGGCGTTATATCAGAAAACTGTTATGCACATATAATACAGGAAGCGTTATGGCCCGGCCACACACTGATATAGAAGCTGGCAGAATCGCGTTGCTTGAAGTGGTCGATGACCTTGTTCGCAAGCGCGGGTCAGTCGATATTTCAATGACCGATTTGGCCGCAGCAGCGGGTATGTCTCCGTCCAATCTGTATCGCTTTTTTGATAACAAGGAAGCTTTGCTTGAGGCAGTTGCCGAGCGTTTCTTCGCGGAAAAAGTCCGTATCATGGTTGACGTCACCGAGTCTGACTTGCCGGCTCGCGACAAAATGTACCAATATTTTGCCCGACGGTATTTGGCTATGGTCGAACAATATGAGGCAGAGCCTGATCTGTTGAAAAGCTATCTGGAAATCGGGCAACAATATTTCGAAGTGGTGCGCGGCTATGTTGATCTTGGCGACCATTATCTTGCGATCATCGTGGCTGAGGCGATGGAGCAGGGCTATTTCGAAGGCCTGTCGATCGATGAGGCCGTATCGCTCATCAATCAAATGGTACAGTGTTATACCAACCCCGACACGCTGTTTTACATCGGAACAACAAAGCTGAGCGTTGCAAAGCTTGCCATGATTATAGATGCTATTTTTCTGGGACTTGGCAAAAAAATCGCGTCGCATTTCGCCTCAGGATCGCACATTAAAATTGTGTCGTAGCCGCTTTCATCGGCAGGTAAATTCATGGTCACAAAGCCGATGGGCCGACCAACGCATATTCGCTTTTACAACACGGCCCCTCTGATTTAAGCAGGCGATTAAATCAGAGGGAGAGAATGAATATGCGTGTCGAGAACGCCGTGTTTCCGTCAATGGAGCAAATCACGTCCTTTTTTGGAGGCCCGGAAAATGGCCCCTTTGTGATGCTCAACCTTCTTAAGTTTAAAGAAACCGCTGAATATCCCGATGGCAGTGACGCCAACTTAAGTGGCGCCGAAGCGTATGCCCGCTATGGCAGGGCTATTCAGGCGTGTCTTGCCGCTGTCGATGGCAAGCAAATTTATGCCGGGCCAGTAACTGGGCTCATGATCGGCGAGGTCGAAGATCTGTGGGATATGGTCGCGCTCGTGGAATACCCCTCGCTGGCTGCCATGCAGAAAATGGTCTCCTCCCCCGAATATCAGGCGATTGAAGTGCAT
>JBKBTH010000152.1:0-5237 GCA_046290915.1 Sphingorhabdus sp. | reverse complement strand
ACCTATTTGCGTTGCAATCCGTTAAGCGGAAGATGCAAAACATAACATTCGCCAGCGAGGAAAAATCTCCCCATCATGACCGAAGATGAAATACTGTCTGAATTCCGTAGCGTCGACGCACTGCTCGAAGGACATTTCCTGCTGTCTTCGGGCCGCCACAGCGCTTATTATCTGCAGTGCGCACGCCTGCTTATGAACCCGGAACGCGCAGGGCGCATCGCCTTGGCGCTGACCCAAAAAATACCGCGCGAGCTGCGCAACGAGATACAGGCCGTCATTTCTCCAGCGATGGGGGGCTTGATCATCGGCCATGAAATGGGCCGGGCGCTTGGTGTCGACGCGATGTTCGTCGAACGTCCTGAAGGCGTTTTCGGGCTGCGTCGCGGATTTGCCATTACACCCGGCACCAAGATCCTGATGATGGAAGATGTGGTAACGACGGGTCTTTCATCGCGTGAAGCCATCGCCGCAATCGAAGCGGCCGGCGGCAAGGTCATAGCAGCTGGCGCAGTGGTCGACCGTTCAGCGGGCACCGTTGAACTGGGCGTGCCGTTTTTCCCGCTCATCCAACTCAACTTCCCAACTTACGCACCCGATGAACTGCCGCCTGAGTTGGCTGCAACCGAAGCGGTCAAGCCCGGTAGCCGGAAGAAATGAAGACAGAGCAATCCTCTCGTCTCCGTCTTGGCGTCAATATCGACCATGTCGCCACCATCCGCAATGCGCGCGGCGGCATACATCCTGATCCGATGCGGGCCGCTCATATGGTTGAGGCAGCTGGCGGCGACGGCATTACCGTGCATTTGCGCGAAGACCGCCGACATATACGGGACGCAGATCTCGACTCAATCATGCGCGAAATTCGTCTGCCCATTAATTTGGAGATGGCTGCAACGGACGAAATGCTTGAAATTGCACTTCGGCATAAGCCTAACGCCGCCTGCATCGTGCCCGAACGACGCGAAGAACGTACGACTGAGGGTGGGCTAGATGCGGCTGGCCAGCACAACCATCTCGCGCCGATTGTAACGCGCCTTGCCGACGCGGGTATAAGGGTGAGCCTGTTTATTGAGCCGGACGCCCGCCAAATTGAGGCGGCTATCCGCCTGAAAGCACATATCGTTGAATTCCACACCGGGAAATATGCCCATTTGGACGGCGAAGAGCGCGAGATCGAGCTTTGTCGCATCGCTGATGCTGCCGCCTTGGCAGCGAAAAACGGTATTGAGCCGCATGCGGGCCACGGTTTGACCTTCGAGAATGTCCAACCGATCGCTGCCATTCCGCAATTCGCTGAGCTCAACATCGGGCATTATCTTATTGGCGAGGCCATTTTCATTGGCCTTGAAGAAAGCGTCCGGAAGATGCGGACGTTAATGGATCTCGCCCGGTGATAATCGGACTTGGTTCCGACCTATGTAATATTGAACGCATAGCGAATTCGCTCGAGCGCTTTGGCGAACGGTTTGAAAACCGCGTCTTTACCGACGTCGAACGCGCCAAAGCGGGCAAACGGCCATTCACGAAATCCGGCACCTATGCCAAACGCTTTGCGGCCAAGGAGGCTTTTTCAAAAGCTGTTGGAACCGGATTTAAACATGGCGTGTTCATGAAGGATATTGGCGTCGTCAACGCACCGTCGGGTGCACCGACGCTGGCACTGACAGGCGGCGCAAAAGCCCGGCTCGACGCAATGATTCCTTCGGGCTATGACGCCCATATTCATTTAACACTGACCGATGATCACCCCTGGGCACAGGCATTTGTCATTATAGAAGCGTTACCATCGCAAAAGGCATGAACAGCTTGACCTCCGACAATATCGACCCGACCCTACCGTCCACCCCAACGCCTGAAAAACGTGGCTGGGCATCTGCCGCCTGGGCGGAAATCAAAGGTATGTTTTGGCTGTTGCTTGCGGTCCTTGCGTTTCACAGCTTCATTGCAAAGCCGTTTTACATTCCGTCGATTTCGATGATGCCGACATTGCTGGTGGGTGACCGGTTATTCGTCAGCAAATATCCTTACGGCTGGAGCCATGTTTCGCCAACCATTCCCAATCCGGTCGCGATTTTCCGCTGGCTGGTGCTGCGCGAAGAAGTTGAAGCGTTGGCCGTTCCGCTTCCGGAGAGCCCCACGCGGATTTGGGGCAATTTGCCCGCGCGTGGCGATATTGTCATTTTGACGCCCAAGGGCAAATATCAGGACTGGATCAAACGCGTTATTGGCCTGCCCGGTGACACCATTGCTCTGCGTGAGGGGCAGGTTTTCCTGAACGGCAAGCCTGTCAAGCAAGACACCCAGCCCAATCTGATCTTGCCTGTCGATGCGAATAATCCCTGCAATGATTATGATTTCCCTGGCGCGCTGACGCGAAGCAATGATGGCGTGATGACATGCCATTTGCCCATCATTCGCGAAACGCTGCCCAATGGCGTGCAATATGACACCATTGACGCGCGCAGACGCGACACCGATGACATGGAGCCCGTAAAAATCCCTGCCGGTCATGTGTTCTTGATGGGCGACAACCGCGACAATAGCTCCGACAGCCGTGTCCCCGAAGCATTGGGTGGTCTTGGTGGCCCCGTATCTTGGGACCGTCTCGGCGGTCGCGCGGAAATCATTACCTTCTCCGTAGACGGCAACACGGGCTTGAACCCTGCCACGTGGATCTCATCACTTCGCGGTGACCGCGCGGGTACAAGTTTGCGTCCAAAAAAGGTCAGCCCAAGTGAATGATATCGCAACGGAACCGGCAGCCCCAAAACCTACCAGAGCGCGGAAACCACGTGCCAAGCCAGTCGCGCAGGAGGACGGGTTTCGCGAAGAGGTTGGGCCAACCGAACTTTACGACCCCATAATCCGCACCGAGATTAAGCGGGCGACCGTCTGGATTGGCATGACAGCGCTTGTGGTTGGCCTTGTCTGGTTGGCACAGCCGCTTCTACTCATCATGGGCGGCCTTGTCCTTGCTGCCATGTTTGATGGCGGAGCACGTTTGCTTGGCCGGGTGCTCCCTATACCCCGCGCGCTTCGCCTGACCATCGTTGTCCTCGCCGTATTCGGTTTCATGTACTGGACGTTTGTTTTCACTGGTTCCGAGCTTGCAGCGCAGGCCGCTAGCCTTCAGGCTATTGTTGAAACGCAGTTTGAATCCATCGGCAACCGCATCGCCGCCGCTGGGTTCAACATATCGGCTGAAGATGTCAAAGGCTTCGGCACGCAGATTTTGAATTCGGTCGGCCGCGTGACTGCCGCCGTCTCATCAGTAGTTGGCACGGTGACCAACATGGCCATGATGCTGGTGCTCGCAATATTCATCGCGGCCGAGCCGCGCATGTATGAACGCGGCGTCGCATGGATGTTGCCATTGTCCGAGCGTGAGCAATTCTATGTAACAGCCGCAAAAATGGGCAGCGTATTGCGTCGCCTCATGGCTGGCCGGTTGCTCGGCATGGCGGTGGAGGGCTTTGGCACGTGGATATTGCTCAGTCTTGGTGGCGTGCCAATGGCCGCGCTTCTTGGCGTGCTGACGGGTCTATTGGCGTTTTTGCCCAATATCGGTGCCATCGTATCGGGCGCACTTATCATCCTCGTCGGATTTTCGGCGGGTGTGGATGTCGGCCTCTATGCAATCTTCGTGTATTTTGTTGTCCAGATGGTCGACGGCTATCTTATTGTTCCAATGGTCGCGAAACGTGCGGTGGATCTGGCGCCAGCGCTTGTGCTTGGCGCGCAGATCCTGTTCGGTGCTTTGTTCGGAATATTGGGTCTTGCGCTGGCGGACCCCATCATCGCGATGATTAAGGTTGCGCTTGAACGGCAATCGGCCCGCAACGAAGCGCGCGCGATCCGCGAAGGACCATGAAGGCACGACAATGCTCCTGATTTTCTGCTTCATCATGGGCGTTGCCAACTTTGCGATGCACAAGGCGGTCGCAGAATCCGGACATCCCTTTGTTGAAGATACCAAACGCTATTTCAGCCGGCATTTCAGTCCCTATGGCAGCTACGCTATTGAACTGGCCTTGCTGATAGGTGCACTTTGGTTCGAAAATGAGGGATCGTTGGCGGTCTCACTGACATATTGGGCATATACAGGCATTAATGCTATCGCGACATGGTTGCTGCTATCCGGTCGCACGTGAAGGACGTTTGCGCTTTCGCCTAATCTAATTATATGGCGCCTGTGCCACCATTAGCCCCCTCGTCAGATGCAAAGCCCGATTTCGCCGTGATGCGGCGTTTCTTGCCATATTTATGGCCAAAGGGCGAGAATGGCCTGCGCGCGCGCATTGTCTTTGCGCTGCTGCTGGTGGTTATTTCCAAGCTTATTCAACTGAGCATGGCATGGGTTTACGGCCGAGCCATCGACCGCATGGTCCCTGGCATGGAAGACAGCGTCGCGATCGCGATTGCGCTCGTGGCCGCTTATGCTGGTGCGCGTTTCGGCGGTGTCTTGTTCGACAATCTGCGCAACGTTGTCTTTGAGCGCGTAGGGCAAGAAGCCACCCGCCGCTTGGCCGAAAATGTGTTCAGCCATTTGCACAATCTGTCGATGCGTTTCCATATGAACCGCCGAACGGGAGCCGTTACGAAGGTTATCGAACGCGGTACAAAGAGCATCGATATCATGCTCTATTTCCTGCTGTTCAACATCGCACCGACCTTGCTTGAGCTCGTTCTCGTTTCTGCATATTTCAAGATTGAATTTGGCTGGGGCATGGTCGCAGCGACGCTCATCATGGTGGTCAGCTACATCGCTTACACCACCGTCATCACCAACTGGCGCAACAAATTGCGCGAGGAAATGAACGAGCTGGATACCCAGACCGTCGCAAAGTCGGTCGACAGTTTGCTCAACTATGAAACGGTGAAATATTTCAACGCTGAAAAGCGCGAGACGCGGCGCTACGCTGAAGTCGTCCACCATTATGCCAACGCAGCCGTCAAATCCGAAAACTCGCTTGCTGCGCTGAATATCGGGCAGTCGCTAATCACCAATTTGATGATGGCAGGCGCCATGGGCTATGTTGTTTGGGGCTGGTCACGCGGGCAGTTTACGACTGGCGACGTTGTCACCGTCAACACCTTGTTAGCGCAGCTTTTCCGGCCGCTGGATATGCTCGGGATGGTTTACCGCACCATTCGCCAGGGCCTGACCGATATGGCCGCGATGTTCGACCTGATTGATACACCCGCCGAAATTACGGATAAGCCGGGTGCCCCGGCCT
>JBKBTH010000151.1:0-5249 GCA_046290915.1 Sphingorhabdus sp. | reverse complement strand
CGTTGCAAAGCAGCCCATCGCGTCACGCAACGTGCGCGCATCGGAACCCGAACGATATTCAGGAATAAAGCGTGGCTGCTTGCGCTCCAGAAAATCGATCAGCAGGCCATTGAAAGCTTCAGTTCGTTCGGCAATGATCAGCAATCCGCCGCCGTCGACATCAATGGCTTCGACATTGGGAAATGTGGAGGCAAAGCCAGTTTGTGCGTCAATGACATCAGGCGCGCCAAGTGCACCGCGCACCAGTAATACAGGAATGTTGATGTGCGGCGCTGCTTGCTCAAGTCGGGCTTCAACGCCGTCTGTTCCAAACGACGCGAAGAGCTTGCCGTCATATTCGGATGGCGCCAGCCCCTGCCCCAACGCCGCAGAAAGCGCTTCCGCCGAGACCTTCACGGCTTGGGCATCTGTATTTGCAGGCGGGTCCAACAGTATAAGCCCGGACGCCAATGTCGCCGCGTCTTCGGCAAGCGCCATCGTTGCGATCCATGCGCTGTGCGTTGCCGCCACGACGACGGGTCGCGTCCGCATCTGACCCAGCACAGCGCGCAAATCTTCGACAAAGGCATCGATGTCATAACGGCCGTCGGAAGGCCAGTCGCTGCCGCCATGGCCGCGCAAATCGACATTGATGACATGCCGACCGGCCTGCTCAAGGCCGACTGCAACATCTTCCCAGACCTTACGCGTTTGCCCAAAGCCGTGCAGCAGGACGATGGAGGGTTCGTCGGCAGAACCGATATCGTCTGCTTCAAGCCTGACGCCGGCAAAGCCCTTAAATTCTCTCACATATCTTAGCGACATTCGCCTGCACCCCAAAATCTGTCTAACGGTGTCATATAGTGTTTGGACGTGAACCTCAACGGCCCGAAACGCAATATCTTACGCGCGTTCTGTAGAAATAACGGCCATCGTAATCCGCGAAATGCAGACAAGCTTTCCAGCTTCATCCTCAATGCGGATGGACCAGATTTGTGTCGTCCGGCCAATGGATTCGGCTTTGGCTGTTGCAAAAACCAGACCGTCTTTTGCGGGGCGAATATGGTTGGCGTTGATTTCCATACCGACGGTCGCAAACTTGCTACGATCGACAGTCATGGCCGCGCCCACTGACCCGACCGTTTCAGCCAGTACAACGGAAGCACCGCCATGCAGTCGGCCATAAGGTTGCTTGGTCCGTTCGTTAACAGGCATGCTGGCCTTGATCCAGTCGTCGCCATATTGGATGAACCGAATACCGACATAGCCAGGCATGCAATCACCGCCATTTTCGGTGAGTGAATTGAGATCAAGTGCGTCGTCAAACCAGATTTTTGCCATCGGTCGCAATTAGCCCGACAGGCAACTATTGCAACCTAGTCTTTTGCCAACCCGAGCGCTGCAACCACATCTGCCCAACTGACCAGTTTGAAATTCTGCGTTGCCGGGAGATTGTTGCCATCCTGAGTAACAAAAAGCCCATCGGGGAAATCAGGCCCGAAGTTGCCGAGCATCAGTTCGATGCCATCGGTTTCCTGCACGCCATCAACCTTGCCATCATTGATGCGAAAGCGGCCCACATATCTGGCTTCGGGTAGTTTATAGACCGCATAAGCGTTGTCGCCCTGGCTTGATACGACCACATAGCCGCCATCGCTGCCAGATGGTGCCAGCGCCACGCCTTCGGCGTCCATGACGATTTCGTTGCCATCGGCTTTTGCGATTGAGGTGGGGGTCACGGAACCGTCTGGCGACGCATCAAATTTCCATAGGCCGACATCTTCTTCGGCAACATACAAAATGCCCGTTCGGTCATCGACAACGCAGCCTTCGGATTGCGTGCCAAGCTTCATGCTGCGCACCAGCTTTCCAGTCGGAAGGGCGCCACTGGTGTCGATCGCGATTTGGTCAATGCGGCCATCTTTCAAGACGACAAAACCGAATAGCGCCTTGTCCGACGCGCGCTGCCAAAGGCACATGCCGTAAGCTTCGCCCGGGCCGACCGCTATCGAACCAAGCGGGACCAGCCGCTGGGCATCGGTATCAAGCCTGAACATTGCCATTTTCGCGTTGAGCAGATCCTGACGGTCACTCGCCGCCGCCAATATACCGACATTGCCACCGACATCGCGCAAGTCGACATTGTTGAGACGCGGCGACGGGGTAAAGCTAATTTGCCGCCCTTGCAGGTCATACACATGAATACCCGCACGCTTGTCGGTAGCGATAATCAGGCTTTGCTCAGGTTTCGTTGCATTCCGCCAAATTGCCGGGTCATCGGCAGCATCATCCAAGCTTACAACTGGCTGTGTTTCCAGCTGCGCACTTACCGATGCCGTCGGAAGCGGGCTCATCACCGGTTGCGGGGTAGCGCAACCGGCGAGGAGCAAAGGCAAAAGCCAGCAGATAGGCCGCATTAGAACGTAAACCGAACACCGCCGGTGTAACGGCGTCCAAAGCGTTCCCATTCAATCGTATACTGGGTATTTCGCGCAGTTGGAATACCGCTGGCATTCAGCAGGTTTGCCGGATCAGAGTAACGGCGACCGGGATTATTCAGCAGGTTTGAAGCATCGAAATACACCTCGAAACCATCGAACAATTCGTAACGCGCCGAGAAGTCGAGTTCATCATCGTCAGCCCAATATGTATCGCCTGCGTCCGCCAAATCATCGGCAAAGCCATCAGCCCAGGTCGTGCGGTTCTGATATTGCAGGCGCAGTGATAGGCCGTATTTCTCGTAATATGCGCCGACATTGTAAACGACTTTCGATGTACCGGGCAGTGGTACCCGGCGCTCAGGCGACGAGATGATGCCCGCTGCATTCAAAATGGCAGGTTTCGTTACTTCACTGTCATTGTAAGTTGCGTTGGCCGTTAAACCAAAACCACCCATCCAGTCGGGAAGACCAAGGTCGGCGGTATAGGGTTCAAGCTGCATTTGCGCAGCGGCTTCAAAACCAAAGATTCGGCCTGTACCACCGTTGGTAATGCCGCTGAACGCATAGCCCGACCGGTCAATACCGTTCGTGTCCAGCGCATTCGAGCCGAATGTCCGGCGCGAGTTGTAGAGGACATCTTCAACGCGTTTGTAGAAGGCGCCAAGCATGAAATAGCCCTGTGGCTGCACATAATATTCGTAATATGCATCAACCCCATAAGCACGCTCGGGCTTCACCGCAGGGTTGCCACCCGAAATCGACTGGTTGGCATCGTTTACAACAACATTCGGTCGCAATTGGTCGTAATCGGCGCGCGCGGCACCGCTGGTGAAACCAACCCTCAGTTTCTGGTCGTCCTGGACATCAAAATTCATGTGCAGGCTCGGAAACGCCATTGTTGTGCTGCTTGACGCCTCGATTTCGCCGATAACGCCGGGGATGGTCGCAAGCGAACGGCCACGGTTGGTAACCTTTTCGACGCGCACACCGCCAACGACGCTGCCCCAATCAAACTTGCTGTTGGCCATCAAATAACCTGCAAGAACGCGTTCGCGGACATTATAATGATTGCCTGATACTGGTGTGAAGCCCCGCACCGTTTTAGCCTGCTCCAAATAATCCTTCGTCAAATCAGTATTGAAATAGCGGAAGGTGTAACCCAATGGGATTTCACCTTTGAAGGGGTCATCAATCGAAAACGGCAAATAGGTCGTGCTTATGCCAGCGGCAGTAAATTGCGCGGCAGTGTTGAGCAGCAATTCTCGCTCGTTATTGATCTTGGTGCGTTGGTCATACTGGAAGCCTGCACGGATCGTTGTTTCGCCACCAAACAATGTCGTGTTGTGCGACAATTCGCCCTTAAATGTATACGCATCGGTTGGGTCAACCGCATCAAGCGAACGGAACGATGTCAAAGGCTTGGTGAAGTTATCAATCGCCGTCACCGGAGTGCCCGCCGAAAAACGGGTGGGTCCGCTCAGTTGGTTTGTGGTGAACAATTGCACGCGGGCAAGATTGTTGTTTGTAAAGTCATAGGCAACCGTTGGACGCAGCGTTCGGGTTGACGGACTATCCCAACGCAATTCGCCGACTACCGAACGGTCATCAATCGATTTGGTGTAATTGGCGGCCCATTTAAAGCCCCATTTGTCTCCGAACCGATGCTTACCTTCAATCGTATTTGTAAACACTGACTGGCGGAAGGAACGCAACGTCGAACGCTGGTTGATGTCGACACCATAAACAGTGCCAGCGAACGGACTGTTGATGCAGGCGTCGGCATAAGCAGTCGTCGTTGGCGTCGACGTTCCGCCGGTGCAGGCAGCGGTGTTGGCAACCAGATCGCCCTGGCGGTCATCCATGTCGAAGATATAGTTGTCGCGGGCCTCATCGTCGGTGAATATGGTGTAGAGCGAGCGCAGGGAAACCGTATTTTCGGCGTCAGGACGGAAATCGACGCGACCTGAAATCGAATAATTCTTGCGAGTCAGACGGTATAACTTGTTTTCGGTTTCACGTGCCCAAAAGCGGTTGGCAAAACCAGGGCGACGGTCATTGGAAACCTGCTCCCAATCGATTTCAAAGTTATCGGTGAGCATGTTGCGCTCATAATAGCTCCCGGAGACGAGCACGCCGATTTCACCAATGCGCGTATCAAAATGGTTGGATAATGTCAGCGAACCTTCATATTCGCCCCGTTTCCCAAGCTCGGTCTGGCCCGCACCCAGCTTACCCGAAATGCGGAAGCCGTCATAATCCAGGCCAGAGCGGGTAATGATGTTGACGTTACCTGAAATGGTTTCACCTGGCATGTCAGGGGTGACAGCCTTGGATACCACAATCTGCGAAGCCAATGCGGACGGGATGCTGTCGAACCGCGCGTCGCGGCCTTCTGGACTGACGACGTTGATGCCGTCGAACGACAATGTGGTCCAGTAATTTGGTGAACCACGGAGCGAGATATACCGCGCTTGGCCTTGGTCACGCTCGACAGCGACACCAGGTAAACGACCGGCAGCCTGCGCGACATTCTGGTCGGGCAAACGGCCAACCGAATCTGATGCAACTACAGTGACCAACGAGTCCGAATTTTTCTGCACCTGCAAAGCTGCGGCTTCTGATTCTGCGATTGGTCTCGAGCCGGTCACGACGATCGCGTCACCATCGGCTTCTTCTGCCGCTGGAGCGGATTGCGCCATGGCCGCAGCAGGCAGGATCGCCAATAAGGCTGCGCCGCAAAGCATTGCATTTCGTGAAAGAATGCGTGAATTCGTGGACCGAGTTTGCATATATTTACCCCCAGACATGTCATAATTATCTGTTTGCGCA
>JBKBTH010000150.1:0-5290 GCA_046290915.1 Sphingorhabdus sp. | reverse complement strand
GCCGTTGCCAAAAACGTCGCCGGACATGTCACCGACGCCAGCAACGGTGACAGCTTCCTTTTGAACGTCGATACCCATTTCGGCAAAATGGCGCTGCACCGAAAGCCAACCACCCTTTGCGGTAATGCCCATGGCCTTATGGTCATATCCAACCGATCCGCCGCTGGCGAAGGCATCGCCCAGCCAAAAGTTTCGTTCAATCGCGATGGCGTTTGCGGTGTCGGAAAATGTCGCTGTACCCTTGTCGGCGGCAACGACGAAATAGGGATCGTCGCCATCGTGAATGACGACATTGTCGGGATGCACGATGCGGTCGTTGACGATATTGTCGGTTATCGACAGCAAGGTCCGGATGAATATCTTGTAGGCTTCGGTGCCCTCTGCAAACCACGCGTCACGGTCGGCGCGCATGTCAGGTAGACGCTTTGGATAAAAGCCACCCTTTGCGCCAGTTGGCACAATCACCGCGTTCTTGACGCGCTGCGCCTTCATCAGGCCGAGCACCTCAGTGCGGAAATCGTCACGCCGGTCTGACCAACGCAGACCACCACGCGCAACTGGGCCAGCGCGTAAGTGAATGCCTTCTACGCGGGGCGAATACACAAACACTTCGCGCCAAGGCAGCGGCGCGGGCAGGCCCGGGACTTTCGCGCAGTCAAGCTTGAACGCCAGCGCTTCTACCGCGGCCGCCGAAAACGCGTTGGTGCGGACAGTGGCCAAAACAATCGCCAAAAAGCGGCGCAATATGCGATCTTCATCGATTGCCGACACCGCTGCCAAATCAGCGTTGATCGACTTCACATATTTCGTGACCTCTTTTTCGCGGTCGCCGGATAGCGCCGGATTATGCCGTGCATCAAACAGCGCAATGATCGACCGCGTGACATTGGCGTTTTTGGCCAATGCCGACACCACAGTGGGCATGCCATAGGTCACGCCCGTCTGACGCAGATAGCGATACCACGCCCGCAGCCAAATGGCCGACTGCGGATCAAGACCGCCGACTGTCACCAGCTGGTTAAAGACATCATTTTCAAAGCTGCCGTCGAGAACCTGGCTGAGCGCGCCTTCGATGATATGCGGACGTTTCATCACCGTCGCAACGTCACCGCCGCGCAATGACAAGCGGAAATCATGGATGTAATTGCCGTCGCCTAACGCTGTCGGCGATTCTTCCAACACGTCGAAGCCGAAATTTTCAAGCGCCGGAACGACATCGCTCAATGGGAGCGCGCCACCGCCGCTGTAGATTTTGAGGCGCAGCTTATCACCATCGACAAATAGCCGGGTGATCTTGCTGTGGTCGCGTTCCATGGTGAGCAAGCCAACCATATCGCGCGCCGCTTCTTCAGTAGAATAGGTGCTGCGATAGTTCGGGGGAAATCCGGCACCGTAACGGACAAGCATTGCTGCCGCGCGCTTTTCGTCAGTCATCGACGCAAGAGCCGCTTCAACCGCGGGCTCCCATCCGCGCACCATAAGCTCGACCTTGTCATCAAGCGCAGCTTCATCGACCTTTTGATCTCGGTCAGGAAGGTCGAGTGTATAGCGCAGCAATGCAACGCCGCCATCCTCGAGGCCAATGGTCCAGCCGAGCAAGCCGCCGCCGGTAGCATCGATAAGCATATTCTGGATCTGCTTGCGGATGCCCGTGGAGACATCATCGCGCGGCAACCAAACAAAAATGTACAAATGGCGGCCAAGTGGCGACCGCAATGCAATCAGTTTTGGACGCGGGCGATCGGTCAGCGACATCGCAGTTAACGTGACACGCTCCAGATCATCCAGCTTCAGCGCAACCAAAAGGTCATGCGGCAATGCCGTCAACGCATGTGCCATCGCCTTGCCCGCATGACCCGAAGGATCAAATCCGAACCGGTCCATAAGCGACGCCAGATGCGTTCTCAGCACGGGTATCGCCTCTGGTGCAGTGGCAAGTGCCGCGCTGGTCCAAAGCCCTGCGGTGACGGCTAGGCCCGTAACACCATCACCCATTTTTACGGGGATTACGATAAGATCGAGTTGGACGTTACGATGCACCGTCGAGACCCGGTTTGATTTGAGCACCAACGGTGCAACGCCGCCGTCTTCAAACCACTTTATCGCAAGAGCAACGCTGTCTTCGGCCAGAATCGCTGCATCGGTCACGCGCGATAGACCAAGGCGGTCGGACCGTTTGCCATCGCCGCTGATCCTTTCGTGCGCCAATATCGTCATATTATTGTCGAGGAACCAGCGAATGAGGGCAGTTCCATCGCTATCGGGCAGGCTGTCGGCATCAGCGGACAGGGCCGCAAGCATATCGCGCCAGTCGGTCACTGCGCCACGCACATCGGCGAGCACAGCGGCCAAATGCGTTTCAAGCTGGCGGCGCTCCTTTGCGTCGACACGCTCTGTCTCCAGATAGATGAACGATTCGCGAGCTTGCCCGTCCACACGCTTCCGGCTGATGTCGGTAAGCGCGAGGGCGTCATCGCGGACAACGCTCAAAACAGGGTGAATGATGCGTTTCACCGATATGCCATTTGCAGCAATAGCAGCGGAGATCGAATCCACCAGAAACGGCATGTCGTCGTTATTCAACGCGATCCGCATCATTAAACGCCCTTGCGCGTCGGTAAAACTATCGAGCGCGATTGCCGCGCTGCCGGGTTTGCGATGAAGACCCGTTTGAATGGCAAAGCGGGCAGCCTCTTCGGTGGCCTTGGCGTCAAAACCTTCATTCTCGCCGGGCAGCGCAGTTTCGGTAAAGGCCGAAACCATCGCCTTCAGCAGGCTTTTGTCCAATTTTCCGGTAGTTTTAGAAATTTTGGCGGCCGCCATGAAATCATCTCCTGAGCCCGCAAGCATTTGGTTAAGTGCCATGTTCAACGACAAAATACGTTGTAATTTTATTACAAGGCTTATGACGCCCTTCTAAAGCTTAAACAAGTCACGTCCGTAACTTGTTGCGAGGATTATTGCTCCTGTGTAGCGTCGCCAAAAGTTCAGAGGCATTGGAGATTTTGCGTGGATAAACGGCTTACGTTGTGGATTTTGGCGGGGATGATCCTCGGCGTGGCCGTGGGTTACGCGGTCCATGTCAGTTTTGCGCCGGACAGCACGCAGTTCGAATATCTCACAAAGACGTTCAAACTGCTTTCCGATATTTTCCTTAACCTCATCAAGCTACTGGTCGCGCCGCTCATCTTATCGACCATCGTCGTCGGCATTGCGCATATGGGTGACAGCAGTGCCCTGGGCAGAATCGGTTTCCGCGCGATCACATGGTTCATCATCGCAAGCTTCATCTCGATTGGCCTTGGCCTATTGATGGTCAACCTGTTGCAGCCAGGCGTTGGTGCACCAGTGGATACAATTACCAATGCCGCCGCCACGATTGGCGAGGTCAAGAAGCTCGACTTTTGGGAGTTCATCCTGTCGATCTTCCCCAAAAATGCGTTCGAAGCGATAGCCACGAACAATATCTTACAGATTTTGGTGTTCGCCTTGTTTGCCGGGATCGCCCTTTCCGCTCTCGGTGAAAAAGGCGCGCCGCTCGTACGGGGTGCAGAGGCGCTCGCTGAAATGATGCTGCAAATCACGCATTACGTCATGCGTTACGCCCCAATAGCGGTATTTGGCGCACTTGCCGCCGTCGTGTCGAAAAGCGGCCTAGCGATTTTGCTGACATATCTTGAACTCGTGGGCGAGTTCTACATGTCCTTGGCGCTGCTTTGGATCATCCTGTTGTCGATTGGCGGCATCTTCCTCGGTCGACGGATTTGGACGCTCATCCGTTATATTCGCGAACCAATGCTCATCGCTTTCTCGACAGCCTCAAGCGAAGCTGCGTTGCCGAAATTGTTTGAACAGCTTGATCGTTTCGGCGTTCCGCGCCGGATCTCGGGGTTCATGCTTCCATTGGGATACAGCTTCAACCTTGACGGTTCGATGATGTATATGAGCTTTGCAACCATCTTTATCGCGCAAGCTTATGGCATTGATTTGCCCATCGGAACGCAGATCCTGATCCTGCTGACGCTGATGATTTCGTCGAAGGGTGTGGCCGCTGTGCCCCGCGCGTCGTTGGTGGTCATTACCGGCACATTGGCGATGTTTGACCTGCCTGTTGAAGGCGTCGCGCTCATCCTCGCGATTGACCAGTTTCTCGATATGGGCCGAACCGCAACCAATGTTGTCGGTAACGCCGTGGCAACGTCCGTCATCACCAAATGGGAAGGCATGCTTGAGGTCGAGGAGCCAGAGTTTATCGAGCCACTGCATGCACCAGCGCACACCGCTGCTGATGGCAAGGCAGGGCTCGACCTCGCCAGCGACATGGTCACTGACGCGCGAACGACGAAACTTTAAGCGGGGTGTTTGTGCCCCAGCAAGGTGCCCTTGGCACCTTGGCTGTCGAGCTTGAATTCCATGTTGTGATGCTCTTTGCGCCACCGGCGGGCGACCACACGCTCGCCGGGACGCGCGGCATCATCGAGCAGCACGCGGCCACCGGGGCGTAACCGCGGGAACAGGCTGGCCGCCGCGCCACGCACGTGCGGGTGAATAGCCCATGGCGGGCCGTCGACGATCAGCAAATCGATTTCAGCGGGGACATCCGCCAGTTGGTACCAATGGCCGGGCCATCCCGCTGGTGGTGCGCCGAGCGGTGCGTGACGAATATCGACAAGCATTCCGTTTTCGCTGACCCATTTCTGGGTGATCGACGCAAAGTCGCGATGCTGGTCAAAACTGACAATGCTTCCGCCGCCGAACAATTGAAGCGCACGGGCCGCAACGAACGTTGATGCCCCACAACCAAGCTCAACAACTTGGGCAGGTCGCATTTCTTCAATCGCCGAAACGATGTGCCACAAAAAGTTCGTGTCGGCCTTCCAGCTTCCCAGATTTGGCAAAGCATCTGCCGGAAGCTGCAAATATTCCAACAGCTTGGCTTTATCCTTCTTCCGACCGCCATCCAAGCTGCGAAGCAACCAAGGCCATTGAATGGCACCATAGGCCATGACCATCGCCCGATCCCCCAAGGAAAGATTCAAGTCGAGATCATCCAGAGGCATCAAGGCCGTCGTATCGCGGGTCGTCATGTAGTTTCCAATGACGCCGTGCCTGTAACAGTCAATCCCAAATACGCCGGGTGGTCGGATTTCTAGCACGACTGGGGGATGGTTACAAAAAACACGGCTATGCCGTTCATCGCTCACTGTATCCCTTTGACAATGGCATTTTTTACACGATAACTGCGACCAGGAAGAGGAGAAAAAATGGCAGACAACTCTGCATTGGCGGC
>JBKBTH010000149.1:0-5341 GCA_046290915.1 Sphingorhabdus sp. | reverse complement strand
GCAGCGTTTCATAACCGCGCAGTGGGGGCAGATAGCTTTCTGGGTCGCCATCATGGGTTCCATGCAACCATCCATGCCAGTCGGGCGCAACGCGGCTTGCGTCGTTTGCGCCATTGTAGATAACCCAGCGGCGCTTGCCGTCGGCAGACTGGTAATATTTGTTTCCCTCGGCATCGCTGCCCACAGCTTTGCCCTTACGCCAGCTGTAGATCGCCGTGCCAATGGTGGCACCGTCCCACCATGTGAAGATTTTACCGAGAATTCCCATGGACCCGCGATTAGGAGCAAGCACGTTGAGGTGCAATCCCTATTTGCCCTACTTTGCGGTCCATTTAACCTTGTCACCCGCCGAAATGCCCAACTCGGCGGACAATCCGCCACGCAGTTCCAAAACGGCTACCACGGGCTCACCCGAGGCGACAGGCGTCGTGGAATAAGGAACCGTGTTTTCGGCGATGCTCTCAATCGTACCGTTCGCCCGGACAAAAATGATGTCGAGTGGAATGACGGTGTTCTTCATCCAGAAACTGGCGATGCGCGGTTCAGGAAAGGGGAAGACCATGCCGGCATTGTCCGCAAGTTCTGTGCGGAACATCAGCCCCTTGGCTTGCTGCATCGAAGTCTGAGCCAATTCGACCGTGAAAGCCCGCGTCTTTGGGCCGCTGGTTACGCATAATGTTACTTGCGCAAGCCCGGCGGCTGATTGACCTGCGCCAGTGCCGGGTTCGCAGCCTGCGGTTTGGTTTCCACCATTGGCTGGCATCGTGCACGCAGCGAGCGAGAGTATAGTTGCGTAAAGGCCGATTTGGCCAAGCTGGCTGAAACTCATTTCCGTGATCCTTTTTCTACTCGGGCACAGTTTATAGCGGCACTTCCGGCCTGTTTTATAAAACAACTTCCGCTTCCGCCGACGGTAATTGTCCCGGTTCCGCGATTGAAGATATTGGCTTCTTCACCGACATTTACGCTGGATGCCCCATTGCCGATATGCTCAAGTCGCAATGTGCGCATAGGCACGTTAGGGGCGTCAAAATTACCGGTGCCATTTAACGTAACGCGTCCGTCCCGGACTTTGCCGTCCCTGATGTCGATCTGTCCGTTGCCGTCGATTGCAGCTGAAAACTGGTCCGTGAGAAGTCGGTCGACCAGTATGGAGCCGTTACCCGCAACCAGCATACGTACGGCGTCTTGTTGTTTTACCTCGGAAATTTGCAGGCTACCATTGCCGCTCACCGTCATGTCTTTGACGGCCTGAGTCGATAGCATGACCTCAAGCGGCTGAGTCATTGGAACGCCTTTGGCATTATTCAAAGCCCCCTGAAGACGCACGCGCAATGTCATGCCAACGCGTTCAAGTTTCAGGGCGTCGAGCACCCTTTTGTCGCCTTTGGCTTTTGCGGACGGCGCTTTTCCGGTTTGCACCTGTACTTTGATATCGCCGATGACTTGAATATTTTCAAAGCTGGCGACGAGAATCTTGCGTTCGTCGGCTAGCGCTGGCCGCGCAGCGAACAGTCCTATGGACAGCGAGAGGCCGACAGCTAATGTGCCAATGTTGCTTCGCCCCATTCGACCCAGCCAAGCCATTTCGGTGTCCTTTTCATATAATGTCCTTGCGGCGCATCGCACGCAAAGCCAGCCTCCGATATGGCCCCAGTTACTTGCCGGGTCAAATGGCAACCGCCAGCAATATGCTTCCAAATAGGCTCGATACGATTTTGCCAGACCGCAGCCGCCGGATCCGGTGCACTGCCATGTTCCAAATAAATCAGCCGCCCGCCAGGACGCAGGACGCGCCGGACCTCCGAAAGCGCAGCGTTTGGGTCTTGAACCGAACACAAAGTGAAAGTGGTCACTACGCTGTCAAAGCTGCTGCTTGCAAATGGCAGGGCCTCGGCGATGCCGAGGGCGAAGTTTGCAGTTCGGCCTGACTGCAAGAGCGCGTCTTGCGCGCGGCCAAGCAATTCGGGGGAGGGGTCCACGCCCGACAAAGAGCGGACCTGCGACCAATCATAAAACTGTAGATTTGTGCCGCCGCCGCAGCCCAGTTCCAGAATATCTCCGGTTGCCCGCGGAACAACCTTTGCACGATCACGCATCACCGCAGGCTGCGTGCAAGCGCAGCCAATAAGGCGAGGCACAACGTGCCGGTCCCACCAACCATTCATGCCGGTATTCTCTCTCGTTTTATGAGCAATTTATGCTTCCTGAACCCATAGATTTCGAGGCGCAAGTTGCACCGCCGGTGACGTTAATATCTCCACTGCCAGCGACTTTCGCTTCGACCTTTCCAGTGGCGTTAATGCTTACGTCACCCGAACCTGCGATTGATATCTCGGCATTTGTTGCGGTGAGTTTTTGGCCATTGATAGTACCTGAACCGGCCACCGAAAAATCGATATTATCGGCCGTCCCAGCTATGATGGCATCACCCGAACCTGCAATTTTTGCTTCCAATGTTTTGGCTGCGACTTCGGCGACTTTCAGGCTGCCTGAGCCCGCAATTTTAACCTTGACGGTATCACCCTCCATTTTGTCTGCGGTGAAGTCGCCGGAGCCAGCCAATGATGCAGCCGATAATTTGGGTGCGGTGATTGTGATGGTAACACCTTCGCCCTCATCGCCGAACCAGTTGCCCTTGGTACGGCCGATTTTGATCGTGTCATCTTCCAATTTATAACGCAGGGTCGCGATGGCCTTTGCATTGCCCTCTGCTTTAATGGTGAAGGCACCGCCGGTTACAAAGATAATGTTATCGGGGCCCAGTGCCTTGACCACGCTGAATTCCGCAGTTGTCGACGCAGTTGTGGAGATAGTCTTGCCGTCTTCAAACGCGCTGCCGTCGGACTTTTTAATATCGTCGACAGCGTCCGAAACGGAGTACCCACAGGCGGTAAGTGCGAGTGCAGCAAGCGGCAGGAAAAATGTGATTTTGCGCATGGGTCAATCTCCTTGTGTATTGTCCTTATAATACACTTAGGGGAACTAACTCAAGACCTAATCGCAAGCCTCGCTACGAACCCATTTCCGCCAAAATCTTCGGGATTTTTTCTTTGAAGGGAAAAAAGCCTTTGGTCGCATGCGGCCAGAATTTCTCATCCCAGCTTCGGCGGATTTGAACGAGCGGTATGCCTTCCCGTTCCAAACGCGGCGCTAATATCGCGAGCAGGTCTGCGACCGCACCGACGGGGGCATAGGGGGTGATAATCTGTTGAGCACCTGCTTGCTTCGCCTGTGCGACCAAGGTTTCGAGATCGAGCGTATCGAGGACGCCGGTAGGACAATCATATGCCCCGCTGATCCGTTCTGCGGCATCACTGGCTGCGCTTGCGACGAAATCCCGTGCATTGTCGCCCCATAAAGTTGCGGGATCGGCAGCAACGACAGCCTTTATGATCGTCGTCGTATCACCAAAGAGCGAGTCCGGATTCATGTCGTCTGGTGTCACCAACAACAATGCTGACTTTTGCTTTTCTAATTGCGCTGCGAACGGAACGGGGCGCTGGTTTGTTACGGTCAAATCAGGTGGAATTGTTGCGGTCGTTGCCAGCCCTTTTGGTGCAAATCGCCCATTGGTGTAGCGCGCGATATTGTCGCTGGTGGCGAGGTACGTCTTGCCTGCGGTTTGTAGGCCAGCGACCCAACGCCACGACAAGGTATTGCTCGCAGCATCAGCGTCGACCAAGTGCCGCATGAAGAAATCCGCGCCTAACGCCCATGGCAGGCGAAGCGTGAATATCCAGATAGATGCAAACCACATCCGCGCGTGATTGTGCAGATAGCCCGTCTCCACCAGCTCGCATGCCCAATCGTCAAAGCCCTCAATGCCGGTTTGGCCGGCCTCTGCGTTGCGGATGGCGCGCGCGTTGGGAAAGCTATCACGCTGACGGTCGCGTTCTTCCTGAAACTGCGTCCAAACCGACGGACGCATTTCCAACCAACCCTTCCAATAAGTGCGCCACAATACTTCCTGAATATATTTTTCTGCAGCCGCGATGCTGTGGCGTTCCAGAATGGTCTGGACAACTTCTTGTTCGGTAATCATGCGGTAGCGAAGATAGGGCGACAGCTTTGACACAGCGCTCGGCTGCTCTGGTCCCGGATCCGTATTGCGGCCAAAGGCATATTTCTGACCTGCGCCAGGTGTGAATTGGGCAAGGCGCGCGAGCGCGGCGTTCCGCGAGGCGGGAAAAATATCAGTTATCATTGTTATGCCAGTATCTTTTGTAAACGGGGACGGATTTTCAAGAAGCGCACATAAAGCCGCTCGAGTAGACTCAAAATGAGTGGGTTTTTGGCAGCCCATCCAAGGGGCTTAAGTAGCGGTATAGCGCGCCACATAGCTGCAAATGCAGCTGCACCCGATAGTATTACGCCATTTTCGCTGGCATGTAGGCGTGCGAGCATGAGCTGGCGGTCGAGCGGGCATGTGGCCGTTTCAGGCGCTATATCCTCGAAATTGATTTTCTGTTGCCAATCAAGACGCCGCATCAACGCGATTTCGCGCACACATAGCGGGCATGCGCCGTCATACCAGATGGTTACATTGGACATGACGCCTGTTAGCAGCGCCGTAACCGGACGTCAGGCTGGGCTTAACATGGTATAACGAGCGCAAAAAAGGGCGCCGTTGCCAGCGCCCTTCAGATTTTCCGGTAAGGAAACTGGTTATTCGGCTTTTTCGTAATATTGCGGTGCCGCTTCATTAAGAATAGCCAAAATCTTCTGGAGAGCTGCCTTTTCGTCGGTCTTTTCCATTGCGGCGAGTTCGCGGGCCAAACGGCTCGATGCCGCTTCAAAAATCTGACGCTCCGAATAGCTCTGCTCAGGCTGGTCATCGGGGCGGAACAAGTCGCGCGTTACTTCCGCGATCGAAACAAGATCGCCCGAGTTGATCTTCGCTTCATATTCTTGGGCACGGCGCGACCACATGGTGCGCTTGACCTTGGGCTTACCTGTAAGCGTGTGCATCGCTTCCTTTAGCGTTTTGTCGCTCGACAGCTTGCGCATGCCAACGCCTTCGGCCTTGTTAAAGGGCACGCGCAGCGTCATTTTTTCTTTTTCAAAGCGCAGCACATAAAGCTGAAGCTGCATCCCTGCGATTTCGGAATCCTGAAGTTCGATTACGCGACCAACCCCGTGCTTGGGGTAAACTACGTAATCGCCTACATCAAATATCGCCGCGTTGGACGTCATATTACGACCTTTCTGATTATTTGGGCGAATAAGCTCGCTGACAACAAACGGTTGTCCATAAGACTGTTGCATTCGTCCCTTACGTCATCGTCCGCTCAAGCCAGTCTGGAGAGCGGTTAGCGACCGTTTTCGGCCTGTCGACGCG
>JBKBTH010000014.1:0-15866 GCA_046290915.1 Sphingorhabdus sp. | reverse complement strand
ACCGCATTTGGGTTCAGTCGGGGCAGCTATATGTACAGCCCGACTTTGTCGAAACACTGATCAAATCGCCGGATAACTTTGTCGCGACACTCGATGGCCGGGAAGAAAATAACCTTTTTGAGCGTATTGATTTGAACACCCGCTGGGCTGGTATCTCGGTGGTAAGTGCAAGCACGATGTCCATGCTGAAAGATCTGCCCCAGGATTGGAGCATCATTTCATCGCTATTGCGGCAGGCAATACTAGCTAAGGTGCCCTTAAAACCTCTGTCCCAACAGCATGTGAACAACGGATCTTTGAATGTTGTTCAAGGCCCACAGGATTTTGTGCTGCTTAACACGCAGATTTTGCGCAAGCGGGTCGCAAGTCAGCAGGGGATATTTGAAGCACGTGTGTTGGGCCCGGTCGCCGCTAAATTGGTCCCGGTAATTTGGCAAAGTCCAGTCGCGATGAATATCGTCAAATTGGCAGGGTCGGTGTTTGCACTGGGCGCGATAGCGCTTGGGGTTTCGGGCTTTGCGTTGGTAGCAACTGGACTGGCCTTTGGAGCGGTAGCCATTAATTCAATCCGCCTTGCAGCGTCAGATGACGCTAGCGGCGTGGGCAAAGTCCCGAGCCTGTCTTTTGTAACCTTGCTCCTACTTGTCATCGCGATGTTTGGTGCCGCCTATATGGACACCGCTTATACCAATGACGGACTATTCGCTGCGTTTGCCGTTGCGTCCATTGCATTCATCAGCATGCAAAGTTCCATGCCAGGCTGGGCCCGGGGGCTTCTCCGGTCGCCAGCATTGCTTTCGATATTAGCAATTGCAGGAACGGCGGTCGTCGGTTTCACCTCGGCCTTGCAATGGGTGATGGTTGCGCAACTCAGCATTTTTATGTTTGCATGCTACCAGCAAGGTCATGATAAAAAAGACGATCAGGCTTAAAGCGGCGTTAACCGAAAAAACCTATAACAGCCGCCATGAACAGCAGTGGATAGGCTTTGGACGGTTTACTCGGCCCTCAAGAAGATTTGCTCTCAATCGCGTCAGTCCATGCACGCGACGTTGACGCCCTGTGTCTGGACGTTGCAGCCATTATATTCCCGTCCGCTGTCCACACGCCGTCAGAAGCCACGATCAGCGCTGTTTCGGTCAAACTTCTGCAAATCGTGCGCGACATTGAAGCAAAGTTGCAAGGTACTTCATCAGAATCGATAACGGGATCATTGCTCGCACGGTCGGGATTCTTACGTGAACCCGACCTGGTTGATTTTGCATTGGCACGGGTGGCGGAAGATAATTTGATCGCTCGGCTTGGTGGCGGCTTTTCTGAATTCGCTGTTGACTTGCTCGATTCCGAAAACAAATCCGTTGCTGAAGCGGCGCAAACCCTATTGGCAGCGGACAGCCTGCAGTTGCGTTCGCAGGGTCGGTCTTATTTAACGCTGCCACCCGAGCTTTTGTACAAAGTGTGTTGGCGGATTGTGGCTGCATTGGAAGTGTTGTCAGGAAGCCGCTCAGAGTTGGTCATCAGCAATGCGCGTTCGTTGCTTTCAAGCTATCATGAAGCGCACACAGCGCCAGCATCGGCACGAAAAATTGTTCATTTCATTGGCGATGCAGCGCGCTATGAAATGTCGAACCCCCATCATGCAGGGATCCATCTTTTTGCTGCGCAGTTGAGCGCTGATTTGAATATCGGACATGACCATATCTTGCGGATGATAGATTTCGAGTCAGCGTTTCCGATGATGGTATTACTGGCCGCAGATGGGGTGCCCAGGGATGATGCGTTGCAAATCATTATCGATCTACGAGGCAATATCCTGACGGCGAGAGAAGCCGCGTTATTTGAAACCGAGTATGCCCAAATCACCCCCGATATGGCGCGTGATCTGCTGAACCAGTGGTCTTCCGCACGGATGTCGGTTTTGAGTTTTGGCAAGAAATGAACGGTGCTTCGTCTTTAGCCGGCGTCATCAGCGGCGAGTTTTCGCGCGACGGTGTGCTGTTGCGTGCCGATGACGCGTTGTTGCAGCTTCACATCAGAGCAGGCGGAGCAACTGGCGAAATAATTGCCTGTCCTGCATTGCTCCGATTGACGCAGTTGGCTGCCCGGCTTCAAATGCGGCTTGCACGCGCTGTGCGTGTGTCGGACGGTGCTGACAGCCTCGAGCTATGGGTTGAAGCGGCGCCTGTTGAACACAACGTTCGCCTGGCGATACAAAGTTGGCGCAAAATGTCTGACTTTGCTGCCCGTTCACGCAGTCCGAATGTATGGCCTGATCAGAGCGAGGAGCCAGTCAGGCTAGGATTTGACAAGGCGCTTCGGCTTGTTGATGCCCGCGGCCCTGTCGGGGACATTGTTAAGCCAGAAGATTTTGGAACGTCAGCCAGTGTTGCAATTGACCGAATATTTGGTCCTGCAGTTCCGCCAATCTTGAAGAATATCGAGAAATTTCTGCCGATTAGTCGGCGCACCGTCAGCACCCGCAGTTTTGATTATACGCTCGTGGCGCTTGGTCTGCCATCATATCAATATGTCATTTGGGGGCAGGTCGAGCGTCACGCCGACGGCGAAATATCGGGTTATACGCTGTTTTTGACCAAGAGCCGAAAAGTTGAAAGTTTTACCTTTCCGCAAGGAGTTGAATCAACAGCCGGCGCACTTTTTGGAAAACAGCTCGCGCCGGTGTTGCGGCATCCTTTAAACCGCATAATTGCCAATGCCGAAACCATTGGCAGCGAGCTATTCGGTCCAATCCGCGAAAACTATGCGGCATATGCGCGCGATATTGCTGGTGCAGCGCGGCACTTGACAGCTCTGGTCGAGGATCTTGGTGATTTAGAAGCCGTTGAGCGCCCCGGTTTTTCCACGGCAAAGGATGATATCGAGCTTGGGGACGTCGCGCGGCGTGCCGCTGGTTTGCTGGCACTCAAAGCGGCAGACCACAGCATAACGCTTGTTGTTCCAGATGAACAAACGCAGGTCCCCGCTACCGCTGAATTCAGGCGCGTGTTGCAGGTTATGCTCAACCTTATCACCAATGCGATACGATATTCGCCTGACGGTACCGAGGTGCACGTTGAAGTCGGCACAAAGGACGGGTTTGCAACCATATCAGTAGCGGATCAGGGCGCTGGCGTTGGCACCGAAAATTATGAACGCATTTTTGCAAAATTCGAGCGCTTGGGACGAACCGGCGACGGCGGAAGCGGGCTCGGCCTTTATATTTCACGCCGGTTGGCGCGCGCAATGGGCGGCGATTTAACCGTTGAGGCTGCAAAAGGCGGAGGTGCTAAATTCACGCTCCGCCTTCCACAATAATTAACGCTGGGCGAGGCCCGGATACGGGCGGTGGTTTGGCCCCGTGTACAACTGGCGCGGGCGACCGATTTTTTGAGCCGGATCGGAAATCATTTCATTCCACTGCGCAACCCAACCCACCGTGCGGGAAAGTGCGAACAATACGGTGAACATTTCAGTTGGGAAACCAATCGCCGACAAAATGATACCCGAGTAAAAATCTACATTCGGGAACAACTTCTTTTCGATGAAATACGGGTCGTTTAGCGCCATTTCTTCAAGCTGCATCGCAACATCAAAGATCGGGTCGGTAATGTTCAGTTCGGTCAGAACCTCACGTACCGTCTTTTGCATGACCGAGGCGCGCGGATCGTAATTTTTATAAACACGATGTCCAAAGCCCATGAGGCGGAATGGATCATTTTTGTCCTTGGCGCGCTCGATATAATGCGGAATGCGGTCAGGGGTGCCGATTTCGCGCAGCATATTCAAAGCTGCTTCGTTGGCGCCGCCATGTGCCGGGCCCCAAAGGCAGGCAATGCCGGCTGCGATACATGCAAACGGGTTGGCGCCCGATGATCCGGCAAGCCGCACAGTTGATGTTGATGCGTTCTGTTCATGGTCGGCATGGAGGATGAAGATCCGGTCCATCGCGCGTTCGATGACTGGGTTCACGACATATTCTTCAGCGGGAACGCCAAAGGTCATCCGTAGGAAGTTCCCTGTGTAAGACAGGCTATTGTCTGGATAAACAAATGGCTGACCGACCGAATATTTGTAGGCCATCGCTGCAATTGTTGGCATTTTTGCGATCAACCGGTGGCTGGAAATCATACGATGGGTTGGATCGCTGATGTCGGTGGAGTCATGATAAAATGCCGAAAGCGCGCCGACGACGCCGCACATAATCGCCATAGGATGCGCGTCGCGGCGGAACCCGCGGTAGAATGTCGCCAACTGCTCGTGCAGCATGGTGTGACGCGAAATCGTATAGCTGAATTGATCGAGTTGCTCTTTCGTGGGCAGTTCGCCATTTAAGAGAAGGTACGAAACTTCCATGAAGCTTGACTGCTCTGAGAGCTCTTCGATGGAATAGCCACGGTGCAAAAGAATACCTTCATCACCGTCGATAAAAGTCAGGGCAGATTCGCAGCTCGCTGTTGAGGTGAAGCCAGGATCAAATGTGAAATGGTCAGATACTGCGTATAATTTACGGATATCGATAACGTCGGGTCCTTCCGAACCCTTCATGATCGGCAAATCAAAGCTGGTTTCGCCAACGGTAAGAGTTGCGTTATTCTCGGCCATTTTCAAACTCCATACATTGCTACCCGAAATATCGGGCTGCCCAATCGGGCATATTTCCGTTTAACACACAGGGCGTTCAAAACGTCGTTTTCGACTGCTTTCGGCCCTTCAAATGCCATCATTTCATGGGGAGAAACTGGCTTTGTCGTTGGCTAGCCCAATGGTAGCAAATTTGGCGGTCGTCAAGGCAAACAATCGCCGAAAAATAGCGTGTTATTTGCTACGCTCCGCATTGATGATACACGACATTTGTGGCGGGGATAACGAACATTTTGACACTGAACCAAATGTCCCATGCACGCGCGGGCGGTGGGTGGTTCAGCGTCGTCGAAAATGGGCTTGATCGGGAACGCGATCAGCTGCCTCTTTGGTTACCCGTGGGTATCGGAATTGGCGTCGCCATTTGGCAATTTGGTGGGACTTCCGCTATTCCAGGGTTGTTGTTCATGGCCGTCGCGCTTGGGCTGTTTGCGCTTTTGTCCCAACCGCATAGTCGTTGCCGGCAGGTTTTAGGGATTGCCGCATGCACGGCCTTGCTTGGCTTTGGACTTATTAGCATCAGATCGGCGACTGTGGCGCAACCCGTGCTTGGCAAAATATGGATTGGCGAGTTTTATGGGCGGATTGAGGCGGTCGAGAATATCTCGGCGCGAGAGGTCGTGCGGCTGCGTCTTGCAACAAATGCCCAAGCCGAGTTGCCCCCAATCGTTAGGGTCAACCTTACACCAGAGCAATATCAGTCCGCATTCCAGCCGGGCGCAGTCATCAAGTTGCGCGCGAGGCTGATGCCGCCCGCTGGCCCTACCTTGCCTGGAGGGTATGATTTTGCGCGCAGGGCCTGGTTTCAACAAATCGGTGCGACAGGTTCTGCATTAGGGGCCGTAACTTTAGTAAAACCGGCACAAACCAATCCGATGCTTTCGGCCAAACGTGAGCAACTCACGCAACATATTTTAACATCCATGCCTGGGGAAGCCGGCGCAATTGGCGCTGCGCTCGTGACGGGGGACCAAGGTCATATTCGTGAGGAGGACGCGCAAGCGATGCGCGATAGCGGATTGGCGCATTTGCTATCGATCAGCGGACTTCATGTAACAGCAGTGGTCGGGTTCATATTCATCGCGGTTAGCAGGCTGTTATCCCTGTCGTCCTGGTTGGCCTTGCGCATTTCGGTGCCGATTGCCGCCGCGGCAGCCGCTGCAATCGGTGCACTTGCCTATACCATGTTAACGGGGGCAGAAGTTCCAACGATAAGGTCCTGCATCGCGGCGCTCCTTGTACTTGTTGCGTTGGCATTGGGCAGGGAGGCACTCACCTTGCGGTTGGTCGCGTTTGGCGCGCTGGTTGTGCTCCTTTTTTGGCCCGAGGCGATGGCTGGGCCAAGCTTCCAGCTCAGCTTTGCCGCGGTCGCGACCATTGTGATCATTCATGAATTGCCGATCGTTACGCGGTTTACCGAACGACGCGATGAGCCGTTCATCCATCGCTTTGGCCGCGGGCTCGCATCATTAGTGCTTACCGGGCTCGCGATCGAAGTGGTTTTGGCGCCAATCGCATTGTTCCATTTCCATAAGGCAGGTCTTTATGGTGCCTTTGCCAATGTCGTTGCGATACCTATGACGACCTTTGTAATTATGCCGCTGGAGGCACTGGCACTTGCCCTCGATCTGGTGGGGCTTGGTCTGCCCTTCTGGTGGCTTGCGGGACAAGGCATTGCGGCGATATTAGCGCTAGCCCATTTCGTCAGCAGCCTACCTGGTGCGGTGTCGATGTTGCCGGAAATGCCGACATGGTCCTTTGCCGCATTTTGGATGGGCGCGCTGATATTTGGCCTGCTTAAAACTGGCGTGCGTTACCTAGGCATTCCCGTTTTTCTTATCGGTATTGCTGGAATGATATTGGCACCCAGACCGGACATATTGGTTACAGGAGATGGAAAGCACCTCGCGCTCGTTACTGCCGATGGAAAAGTTGCTCTATTACGCGGCAAGGCAGGGGACTTTGTTCGGGATATGATTTCCGAAAAAGCGGGAAGCAGTGCTGTGGCCACGCCTATTGAAGAATGGCCACGGGCGAGGTGCACTTCTGACAATTGCATCATATCGGTTTTGGCACACAACCGCACGTGGACAATATTGGCAACACGAACGGCTTATCAAGTCCCGACTATGGAAATGGCCGCGGCTTGCAGGCGTGTCGACATCGTCATCAGCGATCGATGGTTGCCGCGAACATGCCAACCTAACTGGGTTAAAGCTGACCGCGGTCTGTTAGAACAGACCGGCGGTTTAGCTTTCTATCTGGCGGATCAAAAAATAATCACGGCCAATGAAGGGCGCGCACACATGCCATGGGTTCAGGCTGCAAAAGCGGCGCAGCTAAACCCAAATTTAAATCAATGATATCGGCGCAATAGACCCGCTAATTTACCTTGCACCTCGACTTCGTGCTGCGCGTAATATTGAGGTTCATGGCTGCTATTGGCAGGATCCAAGCGGATTTGCTGACCTTCGCGGCGCAGATATTTCAGCGTCGCTTCCTCTCCGCGAACCAGCGCCACGACAATCTCGCCATCGCGCGCCGTATTGGCCTTACGGATGAGTGCGTAATCACCATCCAATATGCCGGCTTCGATCATCGAGTCGCCCGATACCTCAAGCGCATAATGCTCGCCGGCTCCCAACAATGCCATCGGCACCGACAAGGAACTTTGCCCCTCCAACGCTTCAATAGGAACACCTGCAGCGATTTTGCCGTGCAGTGGAATTTCCATAACGTCGTTTGCAGCGACTGGCAGGTTAACCTGCGCCTTGCTGCTGGCAATCGCAGGCGTCAATTTTGTCACATTATCACTGCGTAGGTTACCGCCCTCGGGCAGCTTCATCACCTCAAGCGCCCGGGCGCGGTTGGCGAGGCGGCGGATGAACCCCCGCTCTTCCAACGCACCAATCAAACGGTGCACACCTGATTTGCTTTTTAAATCCAGCGCTTCCTTCATTTCTTCAAACGAGGGCGAAATACCGCTTTCATCCAGTCGCTGGTTAATGAACACAAGCAGTTCATGCTGTTTAGCTGTGAGCATATTCAAGGTTCCATCATGTTGAACATGAGAAGAACGATTAGAGAACAAATGCGGTTAGGTCAAGAACAAACGCATTTTGCGCTTAGCTATACTCAAGCGATGCGATGGTAATGAACTGCTGCGCCTGCCGGCTTTGCCGGTGCGTTGGCATCGTGAATGATCAACGCGTTGCTCTGGGACAAGGGCAAGACCATACCACTATCTTGCGACCGAAAAGGTGTAATGACGCCGTATTCCACTTTCGACCGCAAATATTCGGTCCTGCTGCCGCCAGCGGCCAATTCAGTTGCAATCCGAGCTTCAAAAATCTCTGGCAATGGCGAGAGGGCGCCTGCGAAATGTCGCACAATCGGAAGCAGGAACAAAAAGGCTGTCACGAACGCCGATGACGGGTTTCCGGGCAACCCAAGCACAACAGAATTACCAATTTTCCCTGCCATGATGGGTTTTCCCGGCCGCATCGCGACTTTCCAAAAATCCATCTCCGCGCCGATGTTGAGCAACGCCGTTTGAACTAGGTCATGGTCCCCGACCGAAGCACCGCCGGTCGTCACGATAATGTCCGCAGCTTGCGCGAGCGAGCGCAGCTTACTTTCCAGTTCGGCCAAATTGTCCCGGATTATGCCGCCATCGACGATTTCGCATGGTAGGCCAGATAGCATAGCATGCAACATGGGGCTGTTGGACGACGGGATGTGCGCTGCGCTGCATTCTGCTCCAGCGGGCATGAGCTCGTCTCCGGTAGCGATGATCGTAACGCGAGGCCAGCGACCAGCGCGAACTGTTCCATGACCCGCCATCGCTGCAAGGGCGATAGGTCCGGCCTCCAGAAGCTTACCGGTATCGAGAATGTTATCTCCTGCCGAAAAATCGCTTCCGGCTTTCCGTATATGGCGGCCAAATGGAAGCGCATTGTCGTTATTAGCTAATAACTGGTTGCCGATGCGTGCGGCGTCTTCTTGAATCAGGATTGCATCCGCGCCAGCCGGAACTTGCGCGCCGGTAAATATGCGGACGGCTTCGCCTGCATTCAGTTTTCCTGCGAACGGCCGGCCAGCTGCGCTTTCGCCAATAACCTGCCACGGCCCGGGAAACTCTGCAGACGAGACCGCATATCCATCCATCGCAGAAAGATCAGCCGCTGGCTGCGTTCGTTTAGCCACAAGAGGGCCGTGCAGATAATGGCGGGTGGCTTTGGCAAGTTCTAGTTCGATGGACGGCAATGGCGAAGCTAGCGCCAACAATCTGGCCTGTGCTTCGGCGACCGAAATCATGCGTGCCAATCGCCGGATTTACCGCCCGTTTTGGACAGCAACCGGATGTCGGAAATCACCATCGATTTATCCAGTGCCTTTGCCATGTCGTAAAGCGTGAGCAAGGCAACCGAAACGGCGGTCAATGCCTCCATTTCGACGCCTGTCGGACCATTCAAGCGCACTCGCGCCTCTGCGCGAATGCCGTGATCTTCAAAATCAAATTCAATCGCAATTTTAGACAGCATCAACGGGTGGCACAGCGGTATCAGTTCACTTGTCTTTTTTGCGGCCATGATGCCAGCAACGCGGGCCGTGCCAAGCACGTCGCCTTTTTTGATATTGCCGTCGCGTACAGCCTCAAGCGCCTCGGCGGACATGGTAATGCGTCCTTCGGCAACAGCTTCTCTCGATGTATCTGCCTTGGCGGACACGTCCACCATATGTGCCGCGCCATCGGCCCCCAGATGGGTCAGTTCAGCCATGTCCGGTCAATAACCGCTGCGTGGCAAGCTGAACGTCCGCTTCGCGCATCAGGCTCTCGCCAACAAGGAATGTGTTGATCCCGTAAGCTGCCATCCGTTGACAGTCTGCGTGCGTTGAAATGCCGCTTTCGCATACAAGTAAAATGTCGGCGGGCACCATCTTCGCCAAACGCTCAGTGGTCGCGAGATCGACTTCAAACGTCTTTAGGTTTCGGTTGTTTACACCGACCAATTTGGATTTGAGATGCGTTAGTGCCCGCTCCAATTCCGCTTCGTCATGAACTTCGACGAGGACATCGAGGCCTTCCGCAATAGCGGCATCTTCGATTTCAACCATCACGACGTCATCCAGGGCCGCAACGATAATCAATATAGCATCGCCGCCCATTTGGCGGGCCTCGGCGCATTGCCATGGATCAACCATGAAGTCCTTGCGGATGACCGGCAATTCGCACACGTTGCGCGCAGCGATAAGATAATCCTCATGACCTTGAAAATAGGGGGCATCGGTCAGGACAGAAAGGCAAGCAGCACCACCTGCTTCATAGGCCATCGCATGCGCCGCAGGATCGAAATCTGCCCTAATGAGGCCCTTGGACGGACTGGCCTTTTTGATTTCAGCGATCAGCGCAATGCCCGATGCGCTTTTGGAACGCAGCGCCGTTTCAAACCCACGCGGCGGCGAAGGGGCAAGCCAGTGGGACAATCCCTTTGGCTTCCGTTCCGCCACTTCAATACGCTTGGTCGCGCAGATTTCTGCAAGCTTGTCGGCCATCAATATTTCACCCAACAGTTTAGCAATGCGTTGGCAAGACCCTTGTCGATTGCCTCTGCGGCTTCTTCAACGCCGTCTGGCATAGTCTCAACGACACCAGCTACCAACAAAGCCTCTGCTGCATTGAAAAGGACCGCATCACGATAGGCGCCATGTTCGCCAAGCAATAATTTACGCAATTCGGCCGCATTATGCTGTGCATCGCCGCCACGAATGGCCTCGACCGGATGCACAGGTAGGCCAGCGTCAGCTGCGCTTGTGCGTTGGAACCGAACGCCTTCGGGTTCGACCACAGCGACTTCGTTACCACCGGCTAAGCTCAACTCATCAAGGCCTTCATCGCCTGAAATAATTCGCGAATGCTCGGTGCCGAGATGATGAAGCGCCTCGGCGTAAACCGGTACGTAAGCAGGGCGGGCAATCCCGATCAACTGGCGCTTCACGCGGGCAGGGTTGGCGAGGGGGCCCATCAGGTTAAAGATCGTGCGTTGGCCGATCCGCTGACGGATGGGCTGTATCCGTTTCATCGCCGGATGGTGGTTGGCCGCAAACAGAAAGCAGATGCCCAGGTCCTTTAGTGTTTCCTCCGCCATTCGTCCGGCGCGTTCCATGTCGAGACCAAGCGCCTCCAGCGTATCAGCGGCGCCAGCTTTTGATGATGCCGCGCGGTTGCCGTGTTTTGCAACCGGAACTTCGCATGCTGCTACCACAATCGATACGGCGGTGGAGACATTGAGCGTATGATGCCCGTCGCCACCTGTGCCGCAAACATCGATAGCTCCATCGGGGGCATCAATGGGGATCAGCCGTTCACGCATAGCCTGCGCAGCGGCAGCAATTTCGACCATAGTCTCGCCGCGTGCGGTAAGCGCGATTAGGAATGCCTCTATTTCATCTTCGGATGCACGCGCGTCGAGGATGTCAGCAAAGGCCTGTGCAGCTTCGTCATGGTCGAACAAATGCTGCGGATCGGGGAGGGAGCCAAACGGGGTCATTCAGCGCACCCGTCACCCTGAACTTGTTTCAGGGTCTTAATCTGCGACGCCGACAAGTAAGATGCTGAAACAAGTACAGCATGACGTTGTTTTGAATATTTCATGCACGTTCCTCAGCCGTCATGCCGGCAATACGCATGAAATTGGCAAGCATCGCGTGACCATGTTCTGTGGCGATGCTTTCTGGATGAAATTGAACGCTGTGGATTGGCAACGTAGCATGGCGAAAGCCCATGACGTGGCCGTCATCGCTGGTTGCATTTACGATTAAACTGGAGGGCACATTTTCGACAATCAGCGAGTGATAACGCGTTGCCTGAAATGGTGAAGGCAGACCTTCGAATAATCCGCTGCCATCGTGGGTGACCGGCGACGTCTTGCCGTGCATCAATCCGCCGCGGGCAACGGTTCCACCGAAATGCTGGCCGATGGTCTGATGACCCAAGCAAACGCCAAGTAATGGCTTTCCAGCATCGGCGCACGCTGCGACAAGTTCAAGGCTCATGCCAGCCTCATTCGGCGTTTTTGGACCGGGTGAAATCAGAAATGCCTGCGCGCCAGATGACATAGCTTGGCCAGCTGACATGTCGTCGTTGCGCACGACCTCAACCTCAGCCCCAAGCTCCATCAGATAATGGACAAGGTTCCAGGTGAAGCTATCATAATTGTCGATAACGAGGATCATGGGCGACGCCCTAGCGGCTTTAACCGGCGGGTGGAAGAGGCACTATTGCGCAAGCAATTTTGCCAGTTCCTCCTTCCAGAATTTTGCCCAGGTGTGCGTTCCATGACCCTTAGTCTCTGTCGATGCAGGGATGAGGATGAACGTCGTCGTTGGCATCCGCTTCATCGCGATTTCCGTGATGCCATAGTTTGGCGGGTTGATGAAATCATCGCCTGAATTAATCCACAAGGTAGGGGCCTTGATCGATTGTAGTGTTGGCCACGGATTGTAATTCCGCGACGAGTCCAATTGGTAGATGATGTCATTCGCATCATTACGGGTCACGATGCGCGTGAAGGCCTCTTCGGTGAAAGCTTCAGCCGCAGCGCGGGTCGGATATTGTGCCTGCAAAGCCAACGGATTTGCACCAGCCACCATGCTAAGCGTTGCTGCCGTGCGCAGACCCGCCACGGGCGGCGCGGTGTAGTCGCCGTTGTTCCAGGACGGATCAGCCTTGATGGCATCCATCGAAAGCTTGCGCCACATGCGATTTTGGCCAGCGATCTCTACAGGAAGGCACGCAAATGGTGCAAGCTTCTCGACGGCGTTGGGGTAGGTCGCACCCCACATAAATGCATGCATGCATCCCATTGATGTCCCAAGGATTAGCTTCAATTTTTTCACGCCTAGCTTTTCGGTGACCAACCGATGTTGGGCCGAAATCATGTCGGCATAGTCATATTTCGGAAACGCCATACGAAGGCCGTCGCTTGGCTTGGTCGACTTTCCATGACCGATATTGTCCGGCAATATGATGAAATATTTGTTGGTGTCGAGCACTTGGCCAGGGCCGAAAAGCTCGCCTGCAAATTGCGGTTGAAAAAACTGATGCCCCGTGCCGCCGGTGCCATGGAGGATCATCACGGCGTTGGTGACATTGCCCTTCGAATCGCGCGCTGGCGTTCCAAGTGTTGTGTAGTGAATCTTGAGCTCGGGAAGACGCTCGCCGTTCGCAAAAGTAAAGTCAGAGAAGACTGCATCTGCCTCTTTGGGGGGCGCTACTTCGGCTTGGGCCAGAGCAGGAATGGCGGACAATAATGCCAGTGAGGCTATCAGAAATTTACGCATGGATACTAGCTAACGACCTTTACGTGGTCGTCAAGCTACTGTCCGAATTTTGCTTCACCCGCCACACGAATAGCCTCACGCGCAGCGGCAATGAGCGCCCCGGCTTTTGCTTCGCACTCACGCTGCTCATATTCGGGATTGCTGTCGGCAACGATACCGGCACCAGCCTGAACATGCATCACGCCGTCTTTAACAACCGCTGTGCGCAAAACAATGCAGCTATCCATATCACCATTGGGTGAGAAATATCCAACACCGCCCGCATACGCGCCGCGGGTCTCGGGTTCCAGTTCGGCGATTATCTCGCACGCACGAACTTTTGGTGCACCTGAAACAGTGCCCGCGGGAAACCCTGCGAACAAAGCGTCGATCGCGTCTTTATCCTCGGCAAGCTCCCCAACAACGTTGGATACGATATGCATCACATGGCTGTAAAATTCGACCATGTAGCTGTCTGTGACAGTTACGCTCCCGCCTTTCGTTACGCGGCCGACGTCGTTTCTACCGAGGTCGAGCAACATGAGATGTTCTGCGCGCTCTTTCGGGTCAGCCAATAAAGAGGCGCGGTTCTCGGCGTCTTCGATGCTACTCTTGCCGCGCGGACGGGTTCCAGCAATCGGCCTTATGGTCACTTCGCCACCGCGCGCACGCACCAATATCTCGGGACTGGAGCCGATCAGCGCAAAGCCGGGAAGATCGATGAAGTATAGAAAGGGTGACGGATTGATCCGCCGCAACGCCCGGTACAAATGCACAGGCGGCAAATCGAATGGCGCGGTGAACCGCTGGGCAAGCACGACTTGAAATATATCGCCTGCCTCAATGTAGTTTTTCGCAGACGCAACCATCTCTGCATAGCGGCCATCAGGCAAGACCGGCGTGAGCTTGAGATCGCATCCGTCGGATTGTGATGGCGCATTTGACGCGGGCAATTGCGCCGCGTCCAAAAGCCCCTCTGCCTCATCGAGGCGTTCGTTTGCCAATGCCACCGCGTGTGCATCGTTCAGGCCAGTCCATATCGGCGACACGAGAAACATTTCGTCTTTGAGCCGGTCAAACAGCAATATGACGGTTGGCCGAACAAACAGCATGTCAGGCAGCTCAAGCGCAGACTGCGGTGCGCGCGGCAGCTTTTCAACCAGGCCAATTGTTTCGTAGCCAAAATAGCCCACCAGACAGGCGAGGGCAGGCGGCAACTCTTCAGGGACATCCATGCGGCAACTCGCTGCGAGGGCACGCAACGCATCAAGTGAGGGCAGCGGGGAAGGCTCGAAAGCTTCCCTGTCATTCATCCACTGACTGTTAATTTCGGCTTTGTCGCCGACAGCGCGAAAAACGAGATCGGGCGCGATGCCAATTAGGCTATGCCGACCACGCGTTTCGCCGCCTTCGACGGATTCCAGGATGAAATCACCACGCTCCGGTTCGAACAGCTTCAGCGCTGCTGACACCGGCGTTTCGGTATCAGCAATGCGCTTTCGCCATATCAGTTCGGGTTTAGTTGCCGTCACGGTTGGTCAGGCGCGTGCGCAGTTCAGAAATCCCGTCTTCATTCTTTTCGACACCGGCGTCTTTCGATGCAGCAACGACCAACTGTGCAGCATATTCCTGCTGCAACACACCGGAGAGCTCCTGCTTGCGGGCCCGCAGAAGGTCGGTATTTCCGCTGGCGTTGCCTTTGATGACGTCGGTCAGGTACACAACATACCAGCCCCGGTCGCCGCCGGCTTGAACGATTTTGGCAGTGCTTTTTTTCATGGCAAACATAAGTGATAATGGCGGGGGTACTGGTTGGCCTTCGCGTGACAAGTCTGCGCGCGTGCCTGTTAGTTTCTCAATCTGCGCGCCTTGGATATTCGCCGCGGCCAAAGCAGTTTGAAGTGGCTGGCCGGCATCTACAAGCTTGCGCAAACGGTCGGCAGCAGCGCGTGCGCCCTTTGCGCCTTCGGAAAACGCCCATTGTTGCTGAACCAAAGCGCGCACATCGCCAAGTGGCGGCGGCGCTGCTTCGTCGAAATCGGCAACAGCGATCATCGCAAATTTCTCGCCGGGCACCAACTCGACCAATTGTGCTTCGCCGCTGGTTTCCATTTGGAATGCCGCGGGCAGAATGACCTGCATTTCGGGGATCGGTTTATATGCAGGGTTGCTGATATCCTGACCCGTCGCGAGCAATTTTGGTGATGTGTTAACAGACAGGCCGTTTTGCTTTGCGATGTCGGATATCGTTGCACCGTCCGCGAATGCATCTTCGATTTCCGAAGTCATCTCGGTCAGCATCTCTTCGCTGCGCGTTTGCAAAAGTTCTTTTTCTATTTCGGCGCGCGCGGCAGCCAACGACTTTGCCGTAACATTGTTGATGCTGTCTACACGTGCAACGGTCCAGCCCAGCTTACCGCGAGCAGGTCTAGCCACGGCGCCTTGGCTTGCTGCAAAAACCGCGTCTGCAACAGCGGCTGTTGCAGTGCTGGTGAGGCTGCTTTTGGTGACATTCGCAGTTGTCGTGACCGAAAGTCCCAGACCATTGGCAACATCAGCCAATGATTTGCCCGCGGCGACTTGGCTGACGACGGACTTTGCTGCTGCCTCAGTTGGCACAATCACCTGGCTTATGTTGCGGCTCTCCGATGCGCCAAACTTTGCCGCATTGGCCTTGTAATATGCTGCAATGTCCGCTTCGGTTGGCTTTGCACGGGCCGCGATGATGGTCTTGTCAAAGATCGCATAGCTGATTGCACGCTTTTCGGGGATCGTGAATTTCACGGCGTTATCAGAATAGAATTTGGCAAGCACCGCCGCGCTTGGAGGGGCCTTCGGCAGAAACGCGGTGGCGGGAAGCGACGCGATTTGTCCCCCGCGCTGTTCAAGCATTAACGATGCAT
>JBKBTH010000148.1:0-5400 GCA_046290915.1 Sphingorhabdus sp. | reverse complement strand
AGCAACGGCCCGTCAAGGTCGGCTCAGTCACTGCCAATGGCTTGATTATCGAACAAGGCCTTGATGGCACCGAACGCGTTGTTCTGTACGCGGGTGGCTTCCTCAATCCGGATGAAACGATCAATCCCAAGCTTCTGAAAAAGCAATAATTTTGGGCCTGTCGGGATATAAAACATGAATTTAAATAACATTTCCGCATGGTCCATCCGGAATCCCGTGGTTCCGATTGTCTTGTTCGTCGCGCTCACCATTGCGGGCGTCATGTCGTTCATGAACATGGATGTGCAGAACGATCCTGACATCGAATTCCCGGTCGTAGTTGTATCGATTTCGCAACCTGGCGCAGCGCCAACTGAAATCACGACACAGATCACGCAAAAGGTCGAATCGGCGATCCGCAGCGTCCAGGGTGTGCGCAATATCGACGCGACCTCAAGCGAAGGTAACACGACGGTCAGCGCCGAGTTCGAAATTGGCGACGACATCAACGCCGCGGTGAGTGAAGTCAAAAACGCTGTCGACCAGATCCGCAGCGACTTGCCCGACGGCATTTTGGAACCGCAAATTTTCAAAGTCGCAACATCAAGCGACCCAATCGCCTATTTCGCAGTCGAAGCCAGCGACATGACGCTTGAGCAACTCAGCTGGTTTGTCGATGACACCGTTGCCCGGCGTTTGCTATCGGTTGAAGGCATGGCCTCGGTCAGCCGCAATGGCGGCGTAAATCGCGAAATTCGCGTCGTTCTTGACCCTGCCAAGATGCAGTCGTTGAGCGTGACCGCCAGCCAGATAAACAGCGTCTTGCGCCAGCAAAATATCAACGCATCGGGCGGACAATCGCAGATTGCCGGTTCGCGCCAGTCAGTCCGCGTGCTTGGAAATGCGACAGATGCTTTCGCCTTGAGCCAAACTCAAATCAGCCTTGGCGGCGGTCGTTCAATTAAACTCGCCGATGTGGCCGAGGTTACCGATGGCTTCAGCGAGCAGAAATCGATGGCCTTTGCCGGCGGTAAGCAGGTCGTCACTTTTGCCATGTCACGTGCCAAGGGTGCGTCCGACGTCACCGTTTTTGACGACGCGATGATCAAAATCGCCGAGATCGAAAAAGAAAATCCCGGCGTAAACTTCATCACGTTGTTCAACAGCGTCGATTACACCAAGGGCCAGTATAAAAGCTCAATGGCTGCAATGATCGAAGGCGCTTTGCTCGCCATTGTCGTTGTGTTCCTATTCCTGCGCGATTGGCGCGCAACCATTATCTCGGCGATTGCCATTCCGCTTTCCGCCATTCCGACTTTCTGGTTCCTCGACCTGTTGGGCTTTACGCTCAACACCATGTCGCTGCTCGCGCTTGGCCTCGTCGCCGGGGTGCTGGTGGATGATGCTATCGTGGAGATTGAAAACATCGTCCGGCACATGCGGATGGGCAAATCCGCCTATCAGGCATCGATTGACGCGGCCGATGAAATCGGACTTGCCGTTGTTGCAACCACATTCTCGATTGTCGCGGTATTCCTGCCCGTTGGCCTCATGCCGGGCGTAGCCGGGCAATTCTTCAAAAACTTCGGGCTCACCGTTGTCGCATCAGTGCTCATGAGCCTTGCCGTCGCGCGTATGATTACGCCGATGATCGCGGCTTATTTCCTTAAAGCCAGCGGCATGGCCGAACATGGCGAAGCTGGCTGGATAGACCGCTATATGAAGATCCTGCGCTGGTCGCTTGGCCATCGCCGCTGGATGATGGGCATTGGCGCATTGGCTCTTGGCCTAACGATCGCTTTATTTATCATCTTACCAAAGCAGTTCTTCCCCGACGGCAATACAGATTTCAGCCGGGTGCGCATTGAAATGGTTCCGGGCACAACACTGGAACGTACGCGTGAAATTACCGCTGAGGCGGCTGCGATTATCGAAAAGCAGCCTGAGGTGAAAACCGCCCTGCAAAGCTTGCGCGAAGGCAGCGCGAGCATGTTCATCACACTGCATGAGGACCGTGCACGGACCAGTCAGCAATTTGAAGAAGACCTGACCCCGCTGCTTACAAAAATTGCCGATGCGCGCGTCACGTTTCAGGCCAATGGCCCAGGTGGCGGCGGTTCGGGCCGTGACGTTTCCGTTATGCTTTCCGGGTCGGACCCCAAGATGCTCGACCGGACAGCAGCAACGCTTGTCGAGCAGATGAAGACCGTTCCGGAATTGCGTGCACCGCGTATATCTGCGGACATTCAGCGGCCGGAATTGATCATCACACCGCGTTCTGACCTTGCGTCACAACTGGGTGTATCGACCGTCGCGCTCAGCCAGACAATCCGCGTCGCAACGCTGGGTGATATTGACCAGAACAGCGCCAAATTCTCGCTGTCGGACCGGCAGATACCGATCCGCGTCATGTTGGCCAAGGAATCACGCCAGAGCCTTGACGTCATACGCAATCTGCCCGTGCAGTTGGCAAGCGGAGGTTCCGTGCCCCTGTCCCGCGTCGCCGACATCAGCTTTGGTGCGGGCCCAACGTCGGTTCAGCGTCGTAACCAGAATTTTCGTATCTTCATCGGCGCTGACTTTGCCCCCGGCATCGTGTCGTCGGATGCCGATAAGAAGATCAACAATTTGCCCATCATGAAAAACCTGCCAACCGGCGTGTCGCGTGCGCCATTTGGTAGCCAGGAATGGGAAGCCGAAATGCAAAACGACTTCCTCGTCGCGCTGATTTCCGGAACCTTGTTGGTGTTTGCGGTGCTGGTGCTTTTGTACCACCGCTTCATGTCACCACTGGTCAACATGGGATCATTGTTGCTGGCTCCGTTAGGTGGCCTGCTGGCGCTTGGACTGGTCGGCCAACCGATCTCCATGCCTGTGTTCATTGGTGTGTTGATGCTCTTTGGTATCGTGGCGAAAAACTCCATCCTGCTGATCGACTTTGCGATTGAGGAAATGGCGCGCGGTGTTCCAAAGTTTCAGGCCATCATGGAAGCGGGTCACAAGCGTGCACAGCCGATCGTGATGACCACGGTCGCGATGACCGCTGGCATGGTGCCAACGGCGCTGTCGCTTGGTGGTGATGGCCAGTGGCGCTCGCCCATGGGTACGGTCGTTATCGGCGGTCTCATCGTTTCGACCTTGCTTACGTTGCTTATTGTTCCTGCGGGCTTCAGCCTCGCCGATGGCTTTGAAAAGCGCGTTGGGCCATGGTTGCGCACACGGTTGCTGACCTATGATCCCGACAAGCATGGCGAAGACGTTACTCCGCCAGCTGCGGCGCCTGCAAAGGTACCAGGCAAGGCCGCGGGCAAGGACGATCTCGGCGGACTTCAGCCTGCGGAGTGACGCCGTACTTGGCAGCTTGGCACGCCTTGGCTAAGGCAGTGATGTGAAAGCTGCCGATAAACTGGGTCAGTCGGAGAAAATCCGCTACGCCGAACGCGATGCTGAACTGCGTCAGATGCGGATTATTGCCACAGGCTTGTTGCTGGCGATGGCCGCGTTGTTCATTTTCGGCAAATATATGGAAACCCGCTATGACGGCTATTGGGGCTTTCTGCGCGCTTTTGCCGAGGCTGGCATGGTCGGCGGTCTTGCGGACTGGTTTGCGGTCACCGCCTTGTTCCGCCACCCGCTTGGCATCCCTATCCCGCATACCGCGATCATCCCGAACAACAAAGAACGGCTTGGCCGAACGCTTGCAAGCTTTCTGCGCACCAACTTCCTGACGACTAAGGTCGTTGCCCGCCGTGTGCAACGCATGGATGTTGCAGGCGCAATGGGCAAATTCCTGAGCGCACCTGCTGGCGGCGAAGGCCGCATGCGCATGGGCGCATCACGCCTGATGGGTGATGTCATCGCCGCGCTTGATGATGAACGGCTTGGCGGTGTGGCCAAGGGCGCCATCCGCAAGCAGCTCGACAAGCTGGATATTGCCCCCCTGCTCGGCCAATTGCTGACCGCGATGATCCGCGAGCGCCGACATATCCCTGTTTTGGACGGCATCATAAAATGGGCGTCAGCCACGCTTGAGGCCAACGAGCATCTCATTCGCGAAATGGTGGAGGAACGCGCCAATACCATCATGCGGTGGACTGGCCTCGACGACAAATTGGCAAATGCTATCGTCAACGGGCTGAACAAGCTGCTGCACGAAATGGCCGAAGATCCCGATCACCCTTTACGCGAAAAGGGCGAAGAAGGCCTTGCCAGCCTTGCGCACGGCCTGCGCCATGACAAAGAACTGCAGGCAAAGGTTGCCCATTGGAAGGGGCAGCTGCTTGAAAATCCAGCGATGAGCAAATGGATCAACAGCCTATGGGATCAGGGCCGCGATGGCCTGTTAAAGGCTGCGCGCAACCCCGACGCCGCGCTGGCCGGAAGTTTTGGTGATGCGCTGATCAAGCTTGGTGGCACGCTTCAGGAAGATTCAGGCCTTAAACTGCAAATCAACCGCTTCGCGCGCCGCGCCATTGTTGGCACCACCGAAAATTACGGTGACAACATCGTCACATTGGTATCGGACACCGTTGCCCGGTGGGACGCATCAACCATCACCGACCGTGTCGAGAATGCCGTCGGCAGCGACCTCCAGTTCATCCGCATCAACGGAACATTGGTAGGCGGCATGGCTGGCATCGTCATTCACGCCGTTGGACTTTTAATATGATATGTCGCTGGAGTTAGAATGCGTAAATTTCGAAGTGCATGTTGGTTCGCCGCTGGTTTCACGTTTGTTTCAGCGGTGGCCCTGCCACTTAGTGCAAAGAATGTAACGGACTACAGCGCGCTGTCCGATGACAAGCTAGCGGCCCGCTATGAAAAAGCGGCAGACGTCGAAAATCCCGATTACTGCAAGACCCTGCTGCCTCTGCTCAGCGAGATGGCAAAAAGGCCCGGATTTACAGAGGGTGTTGGGCGCGCAGAAATATTTGCCGAGTATCAATGTGCGATAGCCGAAGAACGGTACAAGGATGCATATGCCCGGTCGACACAACTCGAAAAGATCACCGGAATTTCCCAACAAGATGATCCTGCTGCCGCCAACCGACTGATCAATATGGCCGGTTCGACAGATGGCAGCGCGTTGCGAAAGCTTGATATACCGCTATTCTGGCAATTGTCCCGAGAACTGGTCCGAAACAAGCAAAGCGAAATCCGTTTGCGTATGTTTCGCGCCCTCGCAGACTCTCCGCATCTTGACCGGTTAAACCCCGCTGCCCGCTCCGGGATTGCGCAAGCGACGATCACATTGGATGCCGAGAACGGTGTATTCAGTCGCGCAAAAATACTCAGCCGCGAATTGCAGGGGCCCTATCCGTTCCTCGAGTTACTAGCCAATCGAAAGCTGGAATCGATGTGGCCCGCCCTGGAGGAAATGGCAGGGCCTAACCTGCAAAAAGTGGCCGATGCGGATGTGTT
>JBKBTH010000147.1:0-5407 GCA_046290915.1 Sphingorhabdus sp. | reverse complement strand
TATTGTGTCATGTGATGTTCCTTTAAATTTGCCGGACCATTCCGGCTATGCAGGATACTTTGCACAGTCCGTGCCAAATCATGTATATGTAATAAAATCATATATTTAGGAGGAATGAGTCCAAATTGCATGGCTTGAACAATTTCACATGTTGGGAAAATTGACCAATATTTGGTTTATCGATTTTCCGATAAGCGGCTTGACCGGAACATGCCATACTATAGCAGGCACATGATATGGTTCTGTCCCGTCTGACCTTAAACGATTTTCGCAACCATGCCGTGCTTGAGATACGTCCGGGTGCGCAGTTTATTGCACTTTACGGGTCAAATGGCGCAGGCAAGACGAACATCTTGGAAGCTGTCTCGCTTCTGGTACCAGGCCGCGGCCTTCGGCGCGCTGCGATGTCCGATATGGTCCGCGCTGGCGGTGGCGGCGGATTTGCTATCGTTGCTGAAGCGTCCGGGAATGTCATTGGAACGGGTGTCAGCGCTGAACAACCAGAGCGCCGCAAAGTACGCGTTAACGAGAGCAATGCATCGATAAACAGCCTTGCTGAATGGCTTTCAGTCATTTGGCTTACGCCTGCAATGGATCGGTTGTTTGCTGATGGCGCAGCGGCGCGGCGTCGGTTTCTGGACCGCCTTGTGCTCGCGTTAAACCCGCAACACGCCCGTCACAGCAGCCGATATGAAAAGGCCATGCAGCAACGCAACAAGCTGCTTTCGGGCGCTGTGTCCGCCGATCCGCTGTGGCTGGATGCAATCGAACAGCAAATGGCAGAAAGCGCTTACGCTATTCAAGCCGCACGAACCGGCTTGGTTGTGGCGTTGCGCAACCAACTGGAAAGCACGCCTTCGGGCCCGTTTGCGGTTCCATTGATTAGCCTTGTCGATAAGGCGGGTGCATCTGAAGGTGATCTGGCCGCGATTTGGCGAAAGGGCCGCAGTCGCGACGCCGCAGCCGGGCGTACGTTAGTCGGTCCACATCGCGCGGACCTTGACGTCATGCATATGGATTCTGGCCAAAGGGCTGAGCAATGCTCGACAGGCGAGCAAAAGGCATTGTTGCTGTCGCTTATCCTCGCGCACGCCGCGCTTGTATCAGCGCAGCGTCAGGCGCCGCCTATCTTGCTTCTGGATGAGGTTGCAGCACATCTTGATCCATCAAGACGCGCTGCATTGTTCGGTTTATTGGCTGAGACTGGCGCACAGGTCTGGATGACCGGAACCGAGCCCGAGCTATTTAATGGGATTGGCCCATCTGCCCAACTGTTGCCAGTCGGGCAGATCTAAGCTTTTTACTCCGCCTTGCTTGCCTTCTTCGCGACCTTTTTCTTGGGCGGCTTTGGCTTTGTAGCCTTCGGGGCAGCGGGCGTTACTTCAAAATTAGGAGCGCCGTCCTTGATATGGACCGCTACTTCGCCGCCATGCACAAGTTTGCCAAACAAAAGCTCTTCAGCAAGCGGCTGTTTGATCTTTTCTTGGATGAGGCGTCCCATTGGCCGCGCACCATACAACTTGTCATAACCACGTTCCGTGAGCCATGCACGGGCTTCGTCATCCAGTTTGATGTGGACATTCTGGTCAGCGAGTTGAAGTTCAAGCTGCAATATGAACTTGTCGACGACGCGCGCAACGACTTCCGTTGGCAGGTAACCAAATGGTACCGTCGCATCCAAGCGGTTGCGGAATTCCGGCGCAAACATCTTCTTAACGGCCTCATCACCAGCGTCTTCCTTGCTGATGTTGTTGCCGAAACCGATGCCTTCTTTGGCCATATCGCTGGCACCAGCATTGGTTGTCATAATCAAAATGACGTTCCGGAAATCAACAGTCTTGCCATGATGATCGGTCAGACGGCCGTTATCCATCACCTGAAGCAGGATATTGAACAGGTCAGGATGCGCCTTTTCAATTTCGTCCAGCAACAACACACTGTGCGGGCTCTGGTCGACAGCATCAGTTAGCAAACCACCTTGGTCGAAACCGACATAGCCTGGAGGCGCACCAATCAGACGGCTGACGCTGTGACGTTCCATATACTCGGACATGTCAAAACGCTTCAGCGGAATGCCAAGGATGGAGGCAAGTTGCCGCGCGACTTCGGTCTTACCAACGCCCGTTGGACCGCTGAACAAATAGCTGCCGATTGGCTTTTCCGTGTCACGCAAGCCGGCACGGCTGAGCTTGATGGCGCTGGCAAGCACCTCAATGGCCTTGTCCTGCCCAAACACAACGCGCTTCAGATCCGCCTCAAGCGTGCCGAGTGCAGTCTTGTCGTCAGTGGACACTTGCTTTGGCGGGATGCGCGCGATGGTGGCAATGACTGCTTCAATTTCGCGCGCCGTAATCAGTTTACGGCGCTTGGACGGTGCAACCAGCATTTGCATCGCGCCGACTTCGTCAATGACGTCGATGGCCTTATCTGGCTGCTTGCGGTCGTTGATGTAGCGCGATGAAAGTTCCACCGCCGCCTTAATGGCTTCAGGCGTGTACTTTACCTTATGATGCTCTTCAAACGCCGACCGCAGGCCTGCGAGGATTTTTATCGTGTCCTCAATGCTTGGTTCGTTGACGTCGATCTTTTGGAACCGGCGAAGCAATGCGCGGTCCTTTTCGAAATGGTTGCGGAATTCCTTATATGTTGTCGAGCCGATGCAACGAATGGTGCCACCGGATAACGCCGGCTTTAGCAAGTTGGATGCATCCATTGCCCCGCCGCTGGTTGCGCCGGCGCCTATGACCGTGTGGATTTCGTCGATGAACAGGATCGCGTCGGGCAGCTTTTCGAGTTCCGATACGACGGCCTTTAGCCGCTCTTCGAAATCACCCCGATAACGTGTGCCGGCCAGCAGCGCGCCCATGTCCAGCGAGTAAATCACCGCAGGCAACAACACCTCTGGAACCTGATTTTCGACGATCCGCCGCGCCAGACCCTCTGCGATAGCCGTTTTGCCAACGCCGGGTTCGCCGACATAAAGCGGGTTATTCTTCGACCTGCGGCACAAAATCTGCACCGTGCGATCAACCTCTGCTGTGCGCCCAATCAGCGGGTCGATGCGGCCTTGCTTTGCTTTTTCGTTCAGATTGACGGTGAACTGGTCAAGCGCACCTTCTTTCTTGTCCTTCTTCGCCTTTGTATCCTCGGGCTCTTCGCCCTTTTGCTCGGCACCAGTGACCTGGCGGGGCTCAGCAAGCTTGCCGTCCTTGCCAATGCCGTGGCTGATATAAGAAACCGCGTCGAGGCGGCTCATATCCTGCTGCTGGAGGAAATAAACGGCATAGCTCTCACGTTCGGAGAACAAGGCCACCAGAACATTCGCGCCAGTTACGACATCTTTGCCTGAGCTTTGGACATGCAATATTGCGCGCTGGACGACGCGTTGGAAGCCGCTGGTGGGCGAGGGGTCTACCTTGCCCTCAACACGCAAGCTTTCGAGTTCAGTGTCCAGGTAAGTGATGATGATGTCGGACAACTCGCCCAAGTCGACGCCGCATGCCTGCATGACCTTCGCCGCGTCTGCATCGTCGATAAGCGCGAGTAGAAGATGTTCAAGCGTCGCATATTCATGCGCGCGGTCGCCTGCGTGTTTCAATGCGTTGTGAAGCGTTGCTTCCAGCGACTCCGCAAATGATGGCATGTTATGGTCTCCCTAAAATGAGTCGCTGTCGCTTGAAGTCTATATTGGCGCGGCCTTCTTTGCTTTCAAGCAACATGAGGCAGATAACGGTCGCCGTCCCCAGTTTCTTAAAAGTTTGCGGCTAAATTCCCCCATCTGAAGCTTATTTTTTGAACAGGGCGTCAGCAACACTGCGATGCTTGCTGGCAAAGGCGATTTTTCCCTCACAGCGAACAATTTCGGACTTTAAGGCGGCGATACGCGCCTCAAGTTCTGCAACAGAAAGAGCGTCAATATCTTGCTTAACAAGATTGGTGAGTGGGTCATCCCGGCGCAGCGGCAAATTTTCGTCGATTTCCATGGCTCATATTTTACCCGTGAACGGTTGCTGTCAATATGAAGCTTGCCTAAAAGGCATTCAAACTGGGGATTGTAGACATATGGAAAAACCGCCTGAGTCGATGACGGCTATCGAAATTTCGACGCCGGGCGGACCAGAAGTGCTGGTCGCAACGCAACGCCCAGTTCCAACCCCCGGCGCCGGCGAATTGCTCTTGAAAGTTGCCTTTGCAGGCGTGAACCGACCAGATGTTATTCAACGCAAGGGGCTGTACCCGCCACCACCAGGGGCAAGTGATCTGCCTGGGCTCGAGGTATCGGGCATCGTCGTTTCGGTAGGCCCAGGTGTAGACCCTGAGCTGTTGGGCACGCGCCAATGTGCGTTGGTGTCGGGCGGCGGATATGCAGAATATTGTCTCGCACGCGTCGACGTTTGCCTGTTCATTCCATCGGGTATGGAAATGGCTGAAGCTGCGGCTTTACCTGAGACGCTATTCACCGTGTGGCACAATGTGTTTGAACGGGGCTACGCAGCGCAAGACGAAACGATACTCATCCATGGCGGCACGAGCGGCATTGGAACGATGGCAATTAAGCTTTGCAAACTGTTTGACCTCAATGTGATTGTGACCTGCGGTTCGGACGACAAATGTGCCGCCGCAAAGGCGATTGGTGCAGATCATGCGATAAACTATAGCAGTGCAGATTTCGTCGCAGAGGTTAAAGCGATTACCGGCGGCGCTGGTGTTCACCTCGTTCTCGATATGGTTGCAGGCGATTATGTCGCCCGAAACCTGCAGTGTTTGCGCGAAGATGGCCGACATGTGACCATCGCAGTGCAGGGCGGGATGACGGCTGAACTCAACATGGCGTATATAATGTCGCGCCGGCTGATGCTCACCGGATCAACGCTGCGCCCACGCACGGCAGAGTTTAAGGCTTTGTTGGCGCAGGAAATATCGGCGACGGTTTGGCCAATGGTGTGCGACGGCGCACTGCGACCCGAAATGGACCGGATATTCCCCCTGAACGATGCCGCCGGAGCGCACGCATATATGGAATCCGGCGCGCATGTTGGAAAGATTCTGTTGGAAGTTTAAGCTGCTGCTGGCGGCAAGCCACGCAGCCAGCTTTTAACATCGGCCGCGCTCTTTTCCGGAATTTCCTCCATCGGGATATGACCGACATTTGGGTAAATGACCAAATTCGCCTGCGGCAAGGCATCTGCAAACCATTTGGCAGAGCTCACGGGAATAAGATTGTCCTCAGCGCCCCACAAGATCATGACAGGCACCTTGATTGCCGCCAGCTTTTCTTTGCTGCCAGCGCGCATGCTTTGGGGGTTTGCAAAACGCTTCAACGTTGCTTCCCGGTTGCCGGGATAGCGGTTGAGCTCCCAATAGCGGTCGACGAGCTTTGCATCGATTTTTGACTGAACGCTCATCG
>JBKBTH010000146.1:206-5425 GCA_046290915.1 Sphingorhabdus sp. | reverse complement strand
GGGCACTGGCAAATCGACGGCGGCGCGTGCGCTGGCGGCGACCCTCCCCCTTATAAAGGTTGTACAAGGGTGCCGGTTCAATTGCGATCCTGACCATCCGCATGATTGTCCGGACCATTGTGCCGGCAGGGGATCACATAAGGTCTCGGTGCCGTTCGTGGACTTGCCATTGGGCTCAACCGAGGACCGCGTGCTTGGAACGCTCGATCTAGAACGCGCATTGGCCCATGGGGAAAAGCAATTCGAGCCTGGGCTTCTCGCCAAGGCACATCGCGGCTTTCTGTACATTGACGAGATCAACCTGCTTGAAGATCATGTCGTCGACCTGTTGCTTGATGTTGCGGCATCGGGTGAAAATCTGGTCGAGCGTGACGGGCTAAGCGTCCGCCACAAGGCGCGCTTCGTGCTCGTGGGCAGTGGTAATCCGGAAGAGGGCGAGCTGCGCCCGCAGCTGCTTGATCGCTTTGGACTGTCGGTGGAAGTGCGCACGCCGGAAGACATTGCCGACCGCGTCGAAATCATGAAACGGTGCGACGCGAACGAGCAGGACGCAGCCAGCTTTGCCGAGATGTGGGCGAGCGAAGATGCCAAGATATTGAAACGTATCGCCAAGGCAAAGGCCGCTTTGCCCAAAGTTGAAACACCAGAAGCCATGCTCGAGGATATGGCGACCTTGTGCAAAGCTGTGGGCGCAGACGGGTTGCGCGGCGAACTGACTTTGATGCGGGGCAGCCGCGCGCTGGCGGCGCTTGATGGCAAGAAAGCCGTGACACGCGCCCATCTTAAAACCATCGCGCCATTGGCGCTTCGGCACCGCTTGCGGCGCAATGTGCTTGATGAGACCGGCTCCACCGTTCGGATCGAACGTGCATTGGAAGAGCTTTTCGGGTGAACGCCGCGACTGCCGTTGATGCGGTCATGTCAGACGCCGAGTTGGCGCTTCATATTTTTGTCCAGTGGCCGTCATTATTGGGCGGCATAGTCCTGCGCGGAGACGGACCCGTGCGTGACGAGATGGTCGCATTTGCCAAAGACGCAATTGGCAAATTCGGTCCTGTCGCGAAGATTCCATCCAATGTTGATACAGAGCGCCTGCTTGGCGGACTTGACCTGACCGCGACACTGTCGACGGGGCAAAGCGTTATGCGCGCTGGCCTGCTCGATGGTGCTGCGGGTGGTGTCGTCATACTGCCGATGGCAGAACGCGTTGCCACCAATGTGGCCGCGCATATTTCGCAGGCCATGGACGGAGGTGATGTTGCAGCTATTTTACTGGATGACAGCGTAGAGCCGGACGACGCGCCGCCAGCGGTCCTCACCGAGCGGGTAGCCTTTTACACCGACGTGTCCGCGTTGCGCAGTTTTCGCGCCGAGACGCAGTTTTCCAACCCATTGGCGCTTGCCGACGTTCAGCCCCTCAACGACGCACAGTTATACGCCATTGCGGCGACATCAGCAGCGTTAGGTATTGGTTCAGTCCGCGCGCTGCTTTTTGCTAATAATGCCGCGCGCGCGCATGCTGCACTAAATGGCCGCAACCTGCCAAATGACGACGATATAGCTGCAGCCGTCCGTTTGGTGCTTGCGCCGCGTGCCACGCAAATGCCGCAAAGCGAACCGCCGCCTCCACCAGAGCCGGAGAACGACCAACCGCAAGACAATGAACCAGACGACAGTGACGAAGACCGCAAGATCGAAGATATTGATCTTGAAGATATCCTGCTCGACGCCGCGGCTGCTGCGATCCCCAAGCATATACTCGACCAGATCGACGGCGCGACAAAGCGTGGTGGCAAAGGTCAGGCGGGTCGTTCGGGGCAGAAGCAGAAGTCAGCGCAACGTGGTCGCCCAATGGGGAGCCGCCCCGGCGTTCCGGGTAATGGCCAACGGTTGTCGCTGATCGATAGCTTGCGCGCTGCGGCCCCATGGCAAAATATCCGCCGGCAGAACGCCGCAGCCGATGATGCGCGCATCATCCATATCCGCAAATCCGACTTGCGTGTGCGGCATTATGAGCAACGCACCGAAAGCCTGACGATATTCGCGGTCGATGCGTCAGGGTCGTCCGCACTGTCGAGACTGGCCGAAGCCAAGGGTGCGGTCGAGATGATGCTGGCGCAAGCCTATGTGAAGCGCAGCCAGGTCGCGTTGATTGCGTTCCGGCAATCGGCAGCCGAGATATTGTTGCCGCCCACGCGGTCATTGACTCGCGCGCGGCGTGCGCTGGCGGCATTACCCGGCGGAGGTGGAACGCCGCTTGCAGCCGGCCTGATGGCAGCGCAGCAACTTGCCGAGGCGGCCCAACGTGCGGGGCAAACGCCAACAATCGCAATATTGACCGATGGCAAAGGCAATGTTGCGTCCGATGGCACCGCCAATCGCGCCGTTGCGATGGAGGAGGCAAACCAGGCTTCGCGCCGAATTGCTGCCCTTGGGCTGAATTGCATTGTTATCGATATTTCTCCGCGCCCACGCGAAGAGGCTGCAGAATTGGCAGCAGCGCTAAACGGGCGGTACTTGCCGCTGCCTCAGGCACAAAGCGCCGCGATGGTTGCTGCGATTGAAAGCCTAAACGCGCAATGAGCGGGCGCTATCCTGATTGGGCCAGCGACGGCAAGGATTGGCCGAACCGTGACGCGAGCCAGTTTGTCCGCGCTGGCGGCTATGAATGGCATGTTCAGACAATGGGGCCAAAGTCCACAGATGCGCCGGTCTGCCTGCTGATTCACGGCACAGGCGCATCCACACATAGCTGGCGCGACGTCATGCCGTCACTGGCAGAGCATTACAAAGTGGTGGCTATGGATCTGCCCGGCCACGGCTTCACCAAGTCCGGCGTAACGGGAAGAGTAACAGTTGACGGCATGGCGGCATCAGTTGCTAGCTTGCTAGACACGCTGGACATAAAGCCGGATGTCATCGTAGGCCACAGCGCGGGTGTCGCGATAGCTGCGCAACTGTTGTTGGAACGGGGCTGGCATGCACCGCTCATTGGGTTCACCCCTGCGTTGATGCCCTTTCCCGGCCTTGCGGCCAAGATCTTCCCGCAGCTTGCGAAGATGCTGTTCACGAACCCGTTCGTCTCGATCATCTTCTCACGCATGGCACAAGCCCCGGGCCAAACCGCCAAATTCCTCGCGCGCTCGACGGGATCACAGATCGACGCTGCGGGCGCGAAATATTACACACGGCTGTTCAGCAAATCTGGCCATTGCGACGGTGCAATCCGGATGATGGCAAATTGGAGGCTCGAGGCGCTGGGAGCAAAGCTAAGGCATCTCACATCGCCGGTGCTGTTGGTCAGTGCCGCAAAGGACGCCGCCATCCCGAAAGCTGCGGTGACACAAGCCGCGGCGCTTATTCCGGGTTGCGAGATGCAGGAAATGGCTGCTTTAGGCCATTTGGCGCACGAAGAAGATCCAGCCCAGGCGGTGCAGATTATCCGTGCATTTGCCAGTAACCATATGTCCACCTAAATTGGTCACGACAAAGGAGCCGTAGAATGGAACCAAGCGCATTCGACAATATGGGTTGGATCGAAATCGTCTTCGGCGGCATCGTTGCCTTGGGCTTTGGCTTTTGGCAATTATGGTCCATTAACCGCGAGATTGCCAAGGACAAGGAAAAGGCGGCAGCCGATGATGCTGCAAAAGACAGTTAAGTCTCCCGCGGCATTTTGTAGGGCAGCATGAATTGCACCACAGGATTGATGAGCCGATCAAGCGAAATGCTTTCCTGAATTGCGACAACGGGTTCGCCGTACATCCGCGCTGACACCGCCGTGCGCGCATAAAAGGGCGAATCTTCCCAAGTCTTGATGACTGACGCGTGGCCGCGATCGGCCCGCGTCTGCCGCTGCATGAGCCAATAAGTAGGCGGCAATGGCGCGACCAAGGGCAATTCTTCTTCTTGCGGTGTTCCGCTTGCGTCAAAGCGAAGCGCGCTCGCGAAATGGCTGCCATCGCGGCGCTTGCCTTCATAGGTGACGGCAACCTGTTTGCCGACATGCGCGCGGGACCAGTGCCAGCTTTGGAAGCCGTCTTCGATGGGTTCGCTGCCGTGGTTGCTATCCAAATAGCCGCTTCCGTTCCACGCGATATTTGGCTGCTCCATCTTCACTTCGATACGCGCGCGCGGGGCAATGGCTTGCCAGCAATGGTGGCCAGCAGGATCAAGTTTGAAGCTGCGTTCGTTGAACATTTCAGGATGCAGAATGATTTGCCCTTTCACACGCCGCCGCCACGGAATACCCAGACGGATGTCGCGTTCTTCGATGTCGATGATCAGCCGGTCCTTGTCCCAACGCATGGCACTTGGTCCAATTTGGAGCGTGTCACGCTCTTGGCCTGTGTCGGCCGCTCCGCGCTCGGTCATCACCCAGCGTGCGCCCTTGCCATATAGCGCGATGTTGAGGCAGCTATGGTCAACAGGAATGTCGCGGCCCGATTTCTTGTAATATGGCGAAAAGACGCTCCCCAGAAATCCGATTATGGTTAGCCCGAAGCGCCCATCATCGCTGAGCGCGTCGACATACCACCAGCGGTAGCCTTGCGGTGGAACCACGGTGTCGAAATATGGTCGGACAGCAAGGCTTGCGTCGCAAGCTTCCCCGACAAGGCGGCCATTGGCACTCCCGCGCCCGGATGGGTCGCCCCGCCCGCGCAATAAAGCCCACGGATCGATGTCCGGCTGCCGGGCCGGAGGAAGGACGCCGCCCACCCGTGCGAGGCCCGTCCATAAAGGGCTCCACCCGTCGCCGGGAAGAGTGTCGCGAAATCCGCCGGCGTCACCAGCCGATGCGGAAGCGGTTCTTCCAGTTCCAGTCCGCACGCGCGCAAGCGTGCCAGCATGTCCATTGTGCATCTTTCTCTCTCCTTCGATGCGTAATTTTCCGTGTCGCCATTGGCCGGGGAATTGACGATGATTTGAAGTCGTTCAGGCTTACCGGCACGAACAGCGCCATGCCCGCGATCAAGCGCGCATACATAAGCGGTCGGATGGGCCGGCGGACGTCCCAATTTGATGTCGCGAAATTCGGTCTCGTAATCGTCCGAGAAGAAGACATTGTGGTGATCAAGGTCAAAGCCACTGGTCTTGCTCTTAGCCAACCAGACCAAGGCGGAAAGCGATCGCGCCTTCGCTGGCATTTTCCGCGTCGCCACTGAAACCGAGGTTCCAAGCAACCCGACCGCAAGCGCTGCCGGGTCGCCGTTGAAGAT
>JBKBTH010000146.1:0-196 GCA_046290915.1 Sphingorhabdus sp. | reverse complement strand
TTTTATCGGCCTGCAGATATTCGCCCGTGGCAAGCTGTACGCCCGCCACGGCCTTATTGCGTACATCAATCTGCTTGACCGCTGCGCCAAACCGAAACTGCACGCCTTTTTCACGCGCGAGCTTTTCCAGTCCCGCCGCGAGCGCGCTCATCCCGCCTTCGATTGCCCAAACGCCTTGCGCCTCAACATGCGCGAT
>JBKBTH010000145.1:2177-5442 GCA_046290915.1 Sphingorhabdus sp. | reverse complement strand
GGTATCGCGTCATCGCGGTTGTGCGCGCGCATATAGGCCGACTGCCAAAGCACTGGCTCAAGGCTGAACGCGCTGCCCAAATGCGCTGACAAGTCGCGTCCAAAATCGGCTGGTGTGTAATGGAACTGGGTCATGATACGGCTTCGAATGTCGGGGATGAGGCGGCGCTCAAGCTCGTCCAAAATCCGTTCCTTCATCGCTTCACCGACATCGCCATCCCAATTGAGCGGCGCTTTGCCCATATGTGCGACGGGCGCGAGGACATAAAATGTCGAGCAACCTTCCGGTGCAAGGCTTGGGTCAGTGACGGTCGGATGGTGCAGATAAAGCGAGAAATCTTTTGGCAAAACGCCATTTTTAAAAATGTCGTCCAGCAGCCCTTTATAGCGTGGGCCAAACAGGATCATGTGGTGCGGAATGCCGGGCCACGTACCTTTGATGCCAAGGTGCAGGACGAAAAGCGACGGCGACCAGCTTTTGCGCCGGAGTGATTTGGTCACGCGCTCGCCACGTTTGTTGTTGGTCAGCAGGTCCTTATATGTGTGCATCAGGTCGCCATTGGATGCGGCCATGTCGCAGTCCATGCGCCAGCCCGACTTCGTGCGCACGCCAATAACCTTGTCACCGCGCGTTTCGATTTCTTCGACCGGGTCGTTCAGACGGATCGTCCCGCCCAGCCGTTCGAAATGCGTCACCATAGCGGCAATAAGCCTGTTGGTACCACCCTTGGCAAACCAAACACCGCCCTCTTTTTCGATGGTGTGAATGAGCGCGTAAATCGCGCTTGTGCTCATCGGGTTTCCGCCCACGAGCAAGGTGTGGAATGACAAAGCCTCACGCAATTTTTCGTCTTTTACGTAAGACGAAACGATCGAATAGACCGAACGCCACGCCTGATATTTCATCAGCGCAGGGGCAGCCTTGATCATTGATGCAAAGTCAAGAAAAGCGACTGAACCGAGCTTCTGATAGCCCTCTTTGAATACGCCCTTCGAATATTCGAGAAACTTGCGATAGCCCTCGACATCGTCAGGGTTCAGCTTTGCGATCTCGGCTTTCAGGCCGGGTGCGTCGTTCGAATAATCGAAGTTCGTGCCATCGGGCCAGTTCAAACGATAGAACGGGAACACCGGCATCAGTTCAATGTCATCAGCCATTTTGTGACCGGACAGCGACCATAATTCTTCAAGGCATGGCGGGTCAGTGATGACCGTTGGGCCGCCGTCAAAGGTAAAACCGTCCTTTTCCCAATAATAGCCGCGGCCGCCTGGCTTGTCGCGCGCCTCGATAATGGTGGTCGAAATCCCCGCAGATTGAAGCCGCATTGCAAGCGCAAGTCCACCAAACCCGGCACCGATAATCGCCGCCGTCTTGGTCATTTCTTCTTGCTCCGGATCGCGGTGATGGCTTTTCCGATTGGAATGGGCGGCTTGCCGGTGAGGATGCGCGCCATGTCGCCCATCGTTGTATTCCCGGCATAAAAGCGTTCAATTAATCCCTGATTTAACCGGTAAAAACGTTCCAATATTTTGTAGCGGTCCGATGTATCCGCGCCGCGGAACAGCATCCGGTTGAGCATCCGGAAAAATCTGCCCTTTTCCCAATGTTCCTGCGCACGCTGGCGCAGAAGAAGGTTTAGCTTGTCGCCGTCAAGGTCAGGCTGTTCGGCGATGAAGATGGCATTGCGTACAGCGTCGGGCAGGGAATAGCTGGTCACCGCTTGGAAAAACGCACCGCGTGCGCCGGCCTTTGCTGTGCGGCCGCTGCCACTTGCCCAATAGCTCTCCAGATCGCCGCCCATAACCACGGGCAAGACACCATTTTCCTCGCGCAAGACGCGTTCGACTTTCCAGCCTTTTTCGTCGGCATAGGCTGCTAAGCGTTGCCGCAATATGCGCGGATCGTGATCGGGCTTGTCGCTGTAATAAGTGTCTTCGACAAACACCTTGTCCATCCCGAATGGCAGGACATAGACGAAGCGATAGCCATCATGCTGGTCCACCGTCGCGTCCATGACGATGGGTTTAGTCAGGTTGTGCGGCTCTGACAATTGCATCAACTGGCCGGTAAATTTCTGCCAGCCGCAATCGAGATGGTTCAAATCGCCTGCACCGCGCACATCAATCACGCCGCCCGCATTGATGCGCTGCGCGCCGTCTAGCACGACGAGCCGGGGCGAAACGGCCTTCACTTCGCGTCCAAGCATCAATGATGATGCAGGGAGATTATTCCGCAACACCCAGTCCAGCCGTTCGGATTCGATGGTGTAATAAATGTTGTCGAGCGCGCGGCTATGCCCCGGAAATTTCACTTCATAGCCCGACCAGCCATAGGTCACCAAAGGCGCAGTCAGCCATCGATGCTCAGGCAATATGTCACTCGCAAAGTAGCTCCAGATATGGTTGCCGCCAAAGCTGTCGCCTTGTTCGATCAAGACGATTTTCAGTTCAGGCCGCATTTTGCCCAATGCGAGCGCAATGAGCCCGCCCGCAAGTCCGCCGCCGACAATGGCCAAATCACATTTTATATTTTCGCGTGTCACGATACGGCCCTAGCGCAGGCGTTTTACAAGGGGAAGTGCTCACCAAGTTAATGCACAGCTTTATGTGCGCTGATTGAGCGAGCATGGCGCCGGACCGCAAATTTTCGATAGGCTATCGATGGTTAAAGCGGGTAAGTGCGTCGGCAAACGGGGGGAATAAATCATGCGTAAAAAATGGCTTTTGGTTGTGCTTGGGGCTTTGGTCGTCGCCGGTGGTGCCGCTTATGTGAAACGTGACGCACTGGCGATGGCATTGATCGCGCGGGCAGCAGACAGCGCCATGACGCGCACTGTTCTGGCGGATTTACCGGCCAATGCGCTGCATGTTGGATTTTGCGGTACAGGTTCGCCCCTGCCAAGCCGCGACCGGGCGGCGGCGTGCACTGCGGTCGTTGCCGGTGGACGGATGTTCATATTCGATATGGGCGAAGGGTCTGGCGAGACCTTATCGTTGATGGGGTTACCGCTGGATAAGATCGAAGGCGTGTGGCTTACGCATTTGCACAGCGACCATTTTGAAGGCCTTGGCCCGTTCACGCTGCAACGCTGGGCTGGCACGAGTGCCAAGACGCAATTGGCTGTTTCTGGTCCAGAAGGCGTCACTGAAATCACCGACGGACTGAACGCTGCATACCGGATCGATTCGACATACCGCATCGGGCATCATGGCGCAGCCGTCGTGCCGCAATCGGGCTTTGGCATGGCGGGCAAGGCGATTCAGCC
>JBKBTH010000145.1:0-2077 GCA_046290915.1 Sphingorhabdus sp. | reverse complement strand
ACATACCGCATCGGGCATCATGGCGCAGCCGTCGTGCCGCAATCGGGCTTTGGCATGGCGGGCAAGGCGATTCAGCCGGGTGTGGTCTACAATGCCAATGGTGTGCGCATTACCGCCTTCGCTGTGGATCATGATCCGATCAAGCCTGCCTTTGGCTATCGTGTCGATTACAAGGGCCGAAGCGTGACCATTTCAGGTGACACTGCGTATACCCCAGCGCTTGCCAAAGCTGCCAAGGGTTCGGATTTGTATGTGAGCGAACTCCTTTCGCCGCGCATGGTCGATATCCTCGCCGACAGTGCGCAAAAGGCGGGCATGACAAACCGGGCCAAAATCTTCGATGATATCCAGAATTACCATATCAGCCCCGAACAAGCAGCAGACGTTGCAAAGGCTTCTGGGGTCGGCATGTTGGCCTTTACCCACATCGTGCCGTCAGTGCCCAAACCACTTGAGTTTGCGCTGATTGGCGATGCTGCCAGCCGCTACAAAGGGCCAATCAAGGTCATGCACGATGGCGACCTGATCAGCATTTCGGGCCGTGATGATTTCGAAACACGCAATTTGCTAAACCGATAGCAAAAAGGGTAAGGGCGCCTGATGGAATCCTGGCTTATTTTGTTATTATCCACATTGGCAATGACGGCGATTGTTGGTGTCCGCTACTTGCTCGTCAGCGGTGCTTTTGCCTGGGCGACCAAATTTCGTGAGCCGGGTCTTTATCTTGGGCTCGATCAACAGATCCGCCGCGAGATCGGCTGGAGCCTGGCGAGCGCCGCGATTTACGGCATTCCCGCAGGTGTCGTTGCCTGGGGATGGGACAATCTGGGTTGGACCCTGATTTACCGCGATATTGGCGATTACCCTATTTGGTATCTACCGCTGTCGATATTCCTGTATCTTTTTGCGCATGACACATGGTTTTACTGGACTCACCGGCTGATGCATCGTCCGTTCTGGTTTAAGGCCGCGCACGCCGTCCATCATGAAAGCCGCCCCCCCACTGCATGGGCCGCAATGTCGTTCCATCCATGGGAGGCATTATCGGGTGCTTTCGTCATTCCGTTTTTGGTATTCGTCATTCCCATTCATGTTGCGTCTTTGGGCGTGGTGCTATCGGTGATGACGGTCATGGGCGTTACGAACCATATGGGGTGGGAGTGTTTCCCGAAATTCATAGTTAACGGCAAATTAGGACGTCTGCTGATAACAGCAACACATCATCAGAAGCATCACGACGCGTATCGGGGGAATTATGGGTTGTATTTCAGGTTTTGGGATAAAATGTGCGGCACTGACCTTGGTCTCGGCAATTGGGATCGCAACGCTCAGCGGCGTGGTTGAGGCTGCACCATCTACCTCGACCATTGATATAAGCATTTATGGCCTACGCAGCACGAAAGGCAATGTTCTAGTTTGCGTTACTGCTAACCCACGTTTTTTCCCGGATTGTGGCAAGGATCCCAAAGGTTTTAGAGCCAGCGTGTCTGCGCAGAACGCGGCAAATGTTTCGTTCAAGGGCATAGCTAAGGGCACTTATGCCGTTGCGTTGGTCCATGATGAAAATGCCAACAGCAAAATGGATATGGCGGTTTTCCTGCCCAAAGAAGGTTTCGGCTTTTCGCGCAATCCAGTGATTGTTGCTGGTCCGCCCAAGTTTAAGGCAGCGGCATTCGTCGTCGATGCAGCCGAGGTCAACCAGCGGGTAAAGATGAAATACATGCTTTAACGGCGCAGTTTGTGTTAACTGCGGAACTAACTGACATCGCGGGTGGTTCCCTCATCTTATTAATTGGGAGCACATCATGAAAATTTTAAACGGCTGCTTTGCAGTCCTGTTGTCGAGCGCCGCAATGTGCGCTCCAGCGTTTGCACAAGATGAGACAACGCAAGCCGCAGATACATCTGGCCGCGGCGTATTTGCCGGTGACTGGGTCACGGTCGGCATCGGTGCGGGCTATGCGCCAAGCTATGATGGTTCGGACGATTATGTCTTGTTCCCTGCACCGCTCGCGCAGGGTAGCATTGGCGGTATTGATTTCGGCGCACGCGGGCCCGGCCTTTACGCTGACCTGAT
>JBKBTH010000144.1:3483-5460 GCA_046290915.1 Sphingorhabdus sp. | reverse complement strand
ACCGTTCGCACCATCGCAATGGACGCGACCGAAGGTTTGACCCGTGGTCAGCCAGTGCGTGACACCGGTGCGCAGATTTCGGTTCCAGTTGGTCCGATGACCCTTGGCCGCATCATGAACGTCATCGGTGAACCAATTGACGAGCGTGGCCCTGTTGGCGCTGCCAAGTCCAACCCGATCCACGCAGAAGCGCCTTTGTTCACCGACCAGTCGACTGAAGCTGAAATTCTCGTGACCGGTATTAAGGTCATCGATCTTCTCGCGCCTTATGCAAAGGGCGGCAAGATCGGCCTGTTCGGCGGCGCCGGCGTTGGCAAGACCGTTCTTATTCAGGAACTGATCAACAACATCGCAAAGGGCCATGGCGGCGTTTCGGTGTTTGCTGGCGTTGGTGAGCGTACCCGCGAAGGTAACGATCTGTACCACGAATTCCTCGATGCGGGCGTTATCGCCAAGGACGCCGACGGTAACCCGACCCCAGAAGGTTCGAAAGTTGCGCTCGTGTTCGGCCAGATGAACGAGCCTCCCGGTGCGCGTGCACGTGTTGCTTTGTCAGGTCTGACCATGGCAGAATATTTCCGCGATGAAGAAGGCCAGGACGTTCTGTTCTTCGTCGACAACATCTTCCGCTTCACGCAGGCAGGTTCTGAAGTGTCCGCACTTCTCGGCCGTATTCCTTCGGCTGTGGGCTATCAGCCTACCCTCGCAACGGACATGGGTCAGTTGCAAGAGCGCATTACATCAACCACCAAGGGTTCGATTACCTCGGTTCAGGCCATCTACGTTCCTGCAGATGACTTGACCGACCCTGCACCAGCTACATCATTTGCTCACTTGGACGCGACAACCACGCTGAACCGCGCAATTTCGGAATTGGGTATCTACCCAGCAGTTGACCCGCTTGACTCGGTCAGCCGCGTTTTGACGCCAGCTGTTGTTGGCCAAGAGCATTATGATACAGCACGCCGCGTTCAGGAAACGCTGCAGAAGTACAAGTCGCTTCAGGACATCATCGCGATTTTGGGCATGGACGAATTGTCGGAAGACGACAAATTGACCGTTACCCGCGCACGTAAGATCCAGCGCTTCTTGTCACAGCCTTTCCACGTCGCTGAAGTCTTCACCGGCATTTCCGGTAAGTTCGTTCAGGTTGAAGACACGGTCAAGTCGTTCAAGGCAGTTGTCGACGGCGAATATGACCATCTTCCAGAAGCAGCCTTCTACATGGTTGGCGGCATCGAAGACGCAGTTGCTAAGGCAGCGAAGCTTGCGGCGGAGGCGGCGTAAGCCATCATGGCACTTCGTTTCGAACTCGTAACACCTGAAAAGCTCTACCGCTCGGACGACGTATATATGGTCGTCGTTCCGGGCAGTGAGGGCGATTTTGGTGTGCTTGAGGGCCACAGCCCAATGATGAGCACGCTGCGTAACGATGCCGCGCTTGAGATATATGCAACGCAAGGTGCGACGCCGGAGCGCCTGATCATTGCTGGCGGTTTCGCTGAAGTAAATGAGAACGGTCTGACCGTTCTGGCAGAGCGCGTCGAGGCTTAATTGGCTTCGCGCGCGTAAGCGCTAAAGCCGCATATCAGGGCGCTTCATCGCCCCAGATACGCGCAGTTTCAATATAACCATAACGTCCGGCGTTTTCGAACCGGCACCAGCCCTTGGCGCATTCCTCGATCCGGCCCACAACGCCTGGCTCTACCCGCCATGAGATGTGCGCGGTTGCTTCGGGAGAATCGCGCAGAGCACCGATATCGGTTCCAATGACAATCGCGGTCCGCCTCGGACTGAGCAGCCGGACATGCACCCAACCCTGATCGCCATCAGGATCTTCGATCTTCCGCCAAACGCTGTGCACCGCAACGACCTTCACGGGCAGATTTTGACGCTTATAGACCCATTTGACGGGAAATTCGGTGCTTGGCCCGGTACGCATACGTGCTTCTTGCTCTTCAACAGAAGCCCAATATG
>JBKBTH010000144.1:3120-3473 GCA_046290915.1 Sphingorhabdus sp. | reverse complement strand
CTGCGGAAACCGTACCGAACAGCGCAGCTGCCATCGCTACACTTCGAAACAAGAAATTTACCTGATTTGCCATTATCTTACACCACCAATGCTCTCTATACCGTAAGCGCAGCGCGCAGCGCAACCATCCTGTCTTGACCTTGTCATGAATTCGGCTTTATTCACTGCCATGCCCGAACTTAGCCGCATCGAACGCCCTTCTGTCCGCGTCACCCGCACGCTCCTTCCAGCGGTTGAAAAGCGCATGGCGGAACTGTTCGATACGCGCTTCAATACGGACGATGCCCCCCTCACACCTGACGCACTCATTGCTGCCATGGCGGATTGCGACGTGCTCGTGCCAACTGTCACGG
>JBKBTH010000144.1:0-3110 GCA_046290915.1 Sphingorhabdus sp. | reverse complement strand
ATCGCAGCAGCTCCACCGCGTCTAAAATTGATTGCGAGCTATGGCGCCGGGGTCAATCATATCGATTTGGCAGCGGCAAAGGCCAAAGGCATCATGGTGACCAACACGCCTGGCGTGTTCACGGACGATACCGCTGACTTGACGATGGCGCTCATTCTAAACGTGCCCCGCCGGCTCGGCGAGGGACAGCGCGCCATGCGCAATGGTGAATGGGGCGGCTGGAGCCCCACTGGCATGCTCGGCCACCGCATCGGTGGCAAGACGCTCGGTATCATTGGCCTTGGACGTATTGGAGAGGCTGTGGCTATGCGCGCCAAGGCATTCGGCATGAATATCATTTACAACAAGCGTAGCCGTTTGCCCGCCAGCGTCGAGGACGAGCTCGGCGTGACGTTTGAACCTGATATTGACCGGCTGGTGGCCCGTTCCGACATCATCACACTGCACTGCCCACTGACTGCGGATACAGACAAAATCATCAACGCGCAGCGCATCGCGCACATGAAGCCCGATGCCTATGTCATCAACAGTTCACGCGGTGAATTGATTGATGAAGACGCGCTGATTGCGGCACTTCAAAGCGGACGGATCGCAGGCGCAGGGCTTGATGTGTACACGCATGAGCCAGCGGTAGACTCTCGGTTCTTCGGTATTCCAAATGTCGTATTGCTACCGCATTTGGGCAGCGCGACGTTCGAAGGCCGTGAGGCATCGGGCGAACGCGTGATTACCAATATTCGCGTATGGGCCGACGGCCACCGGCCACCCGATCAGGTACTTGAAGGCTGGCAGTAAGTAATTTTCTTTCGATTGCCGTCTGTTAACCGTAATTTTGTGCCTTGAGCCTTTGTTACGCCGCGCCTAGAGACGAGGCCAATAAGCGGGCAAGGAAGAACATGATCCAAAAATTCGTGCGTTCGGCGTTGGTTTTAAGCGCAGTCATTTCCGCGCCAGCGATGGCACAAGCGGGCATGGTCGCCATTCCGGAAACCAATAGCGGCGACAGCGCGTGGATATTGACTGCTTCAGCGCTTGTGCTGATGATGACGCTTCCGGGACTTGCACTTTTTTACGGTGGACTGGTCCGCGCGAAAAACTTCCTTTCCGTCCTCGTCCAATGCGGCGCAGTTGCAGCCATTGCCTCGGTTATCTGGATTGTGATTGGCTATAGCCTTGCCTTTTCCGTCAACGGCAACGGCTTCATTGGCTCACTTGAGAACTTTATGTTTAACGGCTTGCTGGATTCGGTCCGTGAAGGACAGACAACGGGCGAGCTTGCCTTCGCACTTTTCCAAATGACATTCGCCATCATCACCCCTGCCCTGATCGTTGGTGCATGGGTGGAACGTGCCCGCTTTGGTTGGGTGGTGGCATTTAGCGCATTATGGTCGCTGCTCATCTATGTCCCCGTGACCCGCTGGGTTTGGGGCGGCGGTTTCCTTGCCGAACAAGGCGTTATCGACTTTGCGGGCGGTATTGTTGTGCACACCACGGCAGGCGTTTCGGCGCTGGTTGTTGCACTGATGCTAGGCAAACGTATTGGCTTTCCCAAAACGCTTATGCTTCCACATAGCCCCGCGCTCACAGTAGCGGGTGCAGGACTGCTCTGGGTCGGATGGTTCGGCTTTAACGGTGGTTCGGCTTTGGCAGCCAACGATGCGGCTGCCAGTGCCATCATCAACACCCATGTCGGGGCTTCGGTTGCAGCGATTGTCTGGATGGTGATCGAACGCATCAAGGTCGGCAAGGCAACCGCAGTCGGCTTTGCGACAGGCGCAGTCGCTGGGCTTGCCACCATTACACCAGCAGCAGGGGTGATCGGCCCGGGCGGCGCGATTATTCTAGGGCTATTGGCTGGTCTGGTGTGCTTCTGGTTTGTCGGGCTGATCAAGAGCACGCTAAAAATCGATGACTCACTCGACGTTTTTGCCGTGCACGGGATTGGCGGCATGCTTGGCTCAGTCCTACTGGCAGTCTTTGCGAGCGAAGCTCTTGGCGGCGTTGGGTATGCCGAAGGTGCGGGAATGGCATCGCAATTGTGGGTTCAGGTAAAAGCCGTCGCAATCGTCGGCGTCTATTCCGCCGTAGTGACGCTCATCATCGGTTATATGGTGTCAATGGTTGTGCCGATGCGCGTCAGCGAAGATCAGGAGCGTGACGGGCTTGATATTTCAAGCCATGGCGAACGCGCCTGGGATTTGGATTAAGCCCTTCCCGCCATCGCCTGATGGGTTAGCTCAACAGGCCTGAAGGGTCAGTTGCCGGAACAACATCCGATCTAACATTTCATCGAACTTGCAACCAAGCAAGTCGCCCTCTGCCCAAACAGCAGTTGCAGGTATCGGATGGCTACCCGCCAGCCGCACCCAAAGGCGGTCGCCCACTTTAACACTGCCATCTATGAGAACACGGCACCCATAGACGGATAGGTCCATCAACGAGGCCTCAATCGGCTGTCCGGCATGCTTGCGTAAGTTTGCCTTGTTCAACAAAACAGGGTGCCGAAGCGCCTGCCGCTGTTCAAGCCGCGCAGGCTGCACCTTGCGGAATTGCGACGTCATATAGCCCATCATTTACCCCTTTGCGCACAATGTTATGCGCACAAAGTCAATTTTCGGTAAATGTAAACTAGCGTCAATCGCCCGTTAGAATGCGGTCCATTAATTGCTGCACAGTCGGCACGAACCCGTTCGAATAAAACGGATCCTTACCGAACAGATAGGCGCTGTGCCCTGCGAACATGAGGTTTTCATCGATGGGCGCGCCGTGCGCAATGTTCTGCAATGCCTTTTGAATGCAGAAACTGCGCGGATCAGCGAGACGACCGGTCGAGTTATTGTCATGGTCCTTCCACGACGAGAAACCACAATGCGACAAACAGCCCATGCAGTCCTTCTGATCCTTGCGAATGACTTCGCCCGAGGGAGGCGTCACGAAAACCAACGTGTTGTCTGGCGTCTTCAAAGCGACCGTAAACCCGCGTGCATCCCATTCGCGTGCCTTCATCAGGTCCGCGGGCTTTACCCAAAAATTCTTGCCCTTCACACCGACATCAAGCTGCGCGGTATGTTCCGCATCGGCAGCCTGCACATAAGCGATCTGGCGTTCTG
>JBKBTH010000143.1:2593-5487 GCA_046290915.1 Sphingorhabdus sp. | reverse complement strand
GACTTTATTCAACATTATATTTTCCCCGGCGGCATGTTGCTGTCGGAAAGTCGGTTTCGCGCTATAGCCGCCGATTGCGGGCTTTCGTGGGGAGATCAAACGGACTTCGGCCTGCATTATGCGGAAACGTTACGCCAATGGCGGGTGCGTTTTGACGCGGCATGTGCGGCAGGGGCGCTGCCCAAGGGTTTTGACGATAAATTTATTTCGCTTTGGCGCTATTATCTGATGTATTGCGAAGGTGGGTTCAGGGGCGGCGGAATTAATGTTGCTCAAGTGACTTTGACGAAAAAATAACCTGTGGGGGGAGCGAGATGAAAAAATGGATATTCGGGATATTAATTGTGATCGCAGCTGCGGCTGGCGGATTTTGGGCCAGCGCGGACAAGGACATGAAAGCGCTTCTCTCCAGCCTGCCGACGGACGCTAACGTGCTGTTCTGGAGCGTAGAGCAACGCGATGCCGGTTTCCGTGCATTGGACCGGATACCAATCCTCGCAAAATCGAACATTATTGAGGCCGGCGATACGGTCTATCCAATGCCCAAGGGCGAACCGCTGAGCATTGGTATGGATGTCGACGCCTATATGAAGGCGCAGCGTACGGCTGGTTTGGTCATTGTACAGGATGGCAAGGTTCGTGTTGAAAAATACGGTCTTGATTTCAATGCGCAGGGCAAGTGGACAAGCTTCTCTGTCGCAAAATCCTTCACCTCGACCTTGGTTGGTGCGGCCATCAAAGATGGCTATATCAAGAGCATTGAAGACAAGGTTTCAGCCTATATTCCAGACCTTAAGGGCTCAGCTTATGATGATGTGACTATTGCACAGCTGCTTACGATGACGTCCGGCGTAAAATGGAACGAGGATTATGCCGATCCCAAATCGGACGTCGCTTTGTTCAATCTGCACAAAGCCGAAAAGGGTATGGATGTCACGGTAAGCTACATGCGCAATTTGCCGCGTGAAGCGCCCGCCGGAACGAAGTGGGTTTACAAGACAGGCGAGACCAACCTGATCGGCGTGCTGGTCAGTTCGGCCACGAAGAAGACGCTGTCCGACTATCTGTCGGAAAAAGTCTGGGCGCCTTATGGGATGGAGCAAGACGCAAGCTGGCTTGTGGGTTCAACCGGGCACGAAATTAGCGGCTGTTGTATTCAAGCTTCGACCCGTGATTATGCGCGTTTTGGCTTGTTCATTTTGGGCGGCTCCAAGATAAAAGGCCAGAGCATTTTGCCTGATAACTGGATGGCATCTGCGACGGTCAAGCAAGCCGATATCGGCATGGCTGGCAAGGGCTATGGCTATCAATGGTGGACCTATGATGACGGCAGCTACGCCGCCCAAGGTATCTTCGGACAGGGCATTTTCATTGACCCCAAACGCAACCTCATCATTGCATCTAACAGCAATTGGCCAAAGGCGACCGACCCCGAAACCGTAGGTGTACAGCGCGAGGCGTTCTACAAATCGGTCCAAGACGCGGTCGATGCCGAGTTCAAAAAGCCCTGATTTTTGCTTTATGTTGCGGTGCACAATAATTGCGTTAATTCGTAATAATATTGCGTCGCAACATGCGGAAAAAAGGGGCTTTTCTAAGTCCGATTAATAGTCCAGCATATGTAACTTAACGATACGCTTCTGCTGGGGATCAATCATGGACTTTAAGACGTTTTTGCACGCAGGCAGCAACCGCCGCGCCATGTTAAAAGGCATGGGTGTTGCTGCTGTCGGGTTTTCGCTAACTGGAGCGCTCGCAGGTTGCGGCGAGAAGGAAGCCGCGAAACTTGCCAATGGCGAAGAGGCCAAGCTGAACTTCTACAACTGGGACACCTATATCGGTGAAACGACGTTAGAGGACTATAAAGACAGCGCAGGCGTCGACGTCAACATGACGCTGTTCGCAAGCAATGACGAGCTGTTTGCCAAGCTGCGCGCTGGCAATCCGGGCTATGACGTTATTGTCCCATCCAACGACTTTGTTGAGCGTATGGCGGCGGCGGACATGCTGATGCCGCTTGACCAGGCGCAGATCCCGAACTTCAAAAACATCGCCAAGGATTATCAGGATGTGCCTTATGATCCGGCACGCAAATATTCGATGCCTTACACATGGTTGTTGCTTGGCATTGGCTATCGCCAGTCGAAGGTGAAGTCCGTGCCGGACAGCTGGAAAGTTCTGTTCGACAGCGACGAGTATAAGGGACGCATCGCTGTGTTGTCTGAGGCTGGAGACATGTTCCGGCTCTATGGCAAATATATGGGCAAGTCAGTAAACGACCTGACCGATGCCGATTTGAAGACGATCGAAGCAATGATGATCAAGCAGAAGCCGTTTATAAAGGCCTTCCACGAAGACAATGGTCAGGACTTGCTGCTGAAGGGCGAAGTTGATGTGGTGCTTGAATATAACGGCGACATTGCGCAGGCTATGGTCGAAGATTCGGACATTGGTTTTGTCATTCCCAAAGAAGGCAGCCAGCTGAATTCGGACAATCTCTGCATTCCCAAGGGCGCGCCGCACCCGAAAAATGCGCACGCGTTCATCAACTATTTGCTTGATGCCGAAGCGGGCAAAAAGATTACCGAAACCATTTTGTATCCAACGCCAAATGACGCGGCAAAGGCGCTGATGCCCGATGCATACAAGAACAATCAGGTCATCTTCCCGCCCGCAGATGTGTTGGCGAAATGCGAGTACGCAAAGTTCAATCCAGAGCTTCAGCCAAAATATGAGGAGGCGTTCACCCGCGTGCGGGCGGCCTAATATATGTCAGGGGCGCTGCAAGACTGGAAAAGCCAGAAGAAACCTTTTGCCGCCGTTGTAACGGCACCGGTATTCTGGCTCGCTCTGTTCTTTGTGGCGCCCATGACGATTGTCTGGCTGTATAGCTT
>JBKBTH010000143.1:0-2494 GCA_046290915.1 Sphingorhabdus sp. | reverse complement strand
CGGGCAGAATGCCGGGCCCGCCGACATTGAAATTTCAGGCACACTCGATAATTACAAACGCGCCATCGAGTGGCTGTACCTCTCCATTTTCCTGAAAAGCTTGGCGGTTGCGGCGCTCACCACGCTCATTTGCCTCATCATCGGCTTCCCCGTGGCGATGGCAATTACCTTTGCTGCGCCGAAATGGCGACCATGGTTGTTGCTTGGCGTCATGCTGCCCTTTTGGACCAACCTGCTGATCCGGACCTATGCGTTGATGGCGCTGATGGGCACCAACGGATATATGAACAAAGGCCTTGGCGGATTGTGGGAAGGCGCAAGCTGGCTGCGCACGTTGGTGGGCATGCAACCGCTTGAGGCATGGACGCCGGTGCAGTTGCTGTACAATAATTTCGCTGTCGTACTTGGGCTCGTATATGTGCATCTGCCTTTCATGGTTTTGCCTTTGTACTCCGCGCTCGACCGGCTGGACAAAAGCTTGATTGAGGCGAGCCTTGACCTAGGGGCGGGGCATTTCAAAACATTCATGCAGATCGTCGTCCCGCTGGCCGCGCCGGGCATTGTTGCAGGCTTGATGATTACGTTGATTCCGGCATTGGGAGCCTATCTGACCCCTGACCTCATGGGTGGGACCGATAGCCAGATGATCGCCAATGTCATTGAACGGCAATTCAAACGCGCAAATGATTGGCCATTTGGTGCCGCGCTTTCGTTCCTGCTGATCTACGCAATGTTCATTCTGATCGCTTTCCAATCGATGCGGTCAAACAAAGTGAAGGAGGCGCGATAGTGTTTAACCGCACCCCCATCGCACCGCTGGAATACACAAGAAAGCTTTGGATGGGCAGCTGGGTCGGATTGACCATGCTGTTCCTCTACGCACCGCTCATCGTCCTGATGATCTTCAGTTTCAACGACAGCAAGCGCAACGTTGTGTGGAAGGGTTTCACCCTTAAATATTACGAGAAGGCGCTGAACAACGACAGTCTGGTTGAGGCGATGGTCAATTCGTTGACCATTGCGGCACTCGCGACCATAGTCAGCCTTGTGATTGGCGCGCTCGCTGCGGTCGTGCTGTGGCGGTTCCGGTTTCCGTTCAAGGGGCTGGTCGAAGGGACCATGTCCCTGCCGATTATCGTGCCTGAAATCTGCCTTGGTGTCGCATTTCTGATCTTTTTTGCGAAGGTAGATTGGCCAACCGATTTGCCATGGCCGCTGAATCTTTCGGCAATCACGATCGCGCACATTACGTTCTGTTTCCCGTTCGTCGCAATGGTTGTGCGCGCGCGGCTGGCGAGCTTTAACAAGGAAGAGGAAGAGGCTGCAAAAGACCTCGGCGCGACCGAATGGCAGGCGTTTCGCGATGTCTTATTGCCGCATATAAAGCCTGCGCTAGTGGCAGGCGCGCTTTTGGCCTTCACGCTCAGCCTTGATGATTTCGTCATCACCTTTTTCACCAGTGGTCCGGACACGATTACGTTCCCGGTGAAGGTATATTCGATGGTCCGTTTCTCGGTCACGCCCGAGGTTAATGCCGCGTCGACAATTCTCATCCTCCTTACTGTCATCCTGACCTTCATCGCGCTGAAATTGCAGGGCGTGAAGGGAATCGCGGAAACCCATTAGAGATCATTTTTATGACCGAAGCCAAACAGCCCATCATTCAAATCCGCAACGTGTCGAAACGCTTTGGCAAGGTGACGGCTGTCGATAATGTCAGCCTCGATATTCTCGCGGGCGAGTTCTTTGTTCTGTTGGGACCTTCTGGATGCGGCAAAACCACATTGCTGCGGATGATCGCTGGTTTTGAAATGCCGACTGAGGGGCAGATCATCATCGACGGGCAGGATATGAGCCTTGTTCCGCCGAACAAGCGGCCAGTGAACATGGTATTCCAAAGCTACGCCGTTTTTCCACACATGAATGTTACGGACAATGTCGGCTATGGCCTGCGCATATCCGGCGTATCGAAGGGCGAAATTCGCGACCGCGTTGCGGAGGCACTTGAACTGGTGAAATTGGCCGGGTTTGAAGACCGGATGCCGGACCAGATGTCGGGAGGGCAGCGCCAGCGCGTTGCACTGGCGCGCAGCTTGGTGATGCGGCCAAAGGTGCTGTTGCTCGATGAACCTTTATCGGCACTAGACGCAAAATTGCGCGCGCAGATGCAGTTTGAACTATCGGACCTGCAGGACAAAGTCGGCATTACCTTCGTCACGGTCACGCATGATCAGGACGAGGCGTTGTCGATGGCGAGCCGCGTCGCGGTGATCAACAAAGGCGAAGTTGCGCAGCTTGCGCCGCCGGCTGATCTGTATGAGTACCCCGCCAACCGGTTCGTCGCCGATTTCGTGGGCTCCGTGAACATATTTGAGGGCAAGCTGACGCTCGACGAGCCGGATAAAGCAGCCGTCGATTGTCCAGGCCTTGGAAAAATTTATCTCAATCACGGTGTTACCGGACCGCATGGCGCCGACGTCTGGGTCGCGCTTCG
>JBKBTH010000142.1:0-5497 GCA_046290915.1 Sphingorhabdus sp. | reverse complement strand
GTAACAGCCATAAAGTTTTCTGTGTAGAGAAACGGGACGCCAATTCAAACAATTTGGGCAAGGGCGCAAAGGCACGCGCACTAATGACCGAAAATGGGGCAGTTTTCATGCGCTCAAGGGGCATCCCAGCAACGGTAACGCGACCACCAATATCGAGCATTTCAACTGCGCGCTGCAGATACTCAATGCGGCGGGCGCGAGACTCAACGAGGGCTACCTCAAAATCGGTCAGCAACGCGATAATTAATCCTGGAAACCCGGCGCCCGATCCCAGATCTAGCCATTTGGTATCTGGTCCGCGTTGCTCCACAAAATTGAGTAACTGCGCGCTGTCAACAATATGGCGCGCCCAGATATCTTCCATCGTTGAAGCCGCAATGAGGTTTTGGCCAACGGATTCGCGTTTCAGGAACGCAACAAATGCCTCAAGCGCGTCCATTGTTTCACGTGAAACACCCAAGGACGAAATCAGCCAATCTTTCGCTTCCGCTTCGTTCATGCCGGCTCAGTAACTGCGCTGCGCGCTCTTTTTGCGTGGACCAAGATGGCCGCCAATGCCGCTGGAGTGATGCCGCGGATCCGTGATGCCGCGGCCAGATTTTCCGGTTTGGTGCTTTGCAATTTTTCCACCATCTCATTGGAGAGCCCCGCGATCGCCGCATAATCAACATTGCTGGCCAGCGTTATTTTCTCGTTTGCTGCGATATCTTGAATCTCGGCCTCCTGCCGCGCCAGATAGGGCGCGTAGCGACCATCTTGCTCAATCTCCAACAACAGCTCGCGTGGCCAGCTGTCGCTGTCGACTCCCATCAGGTCTATGATGGAAACATGCGGGAAACGAAGCCACTCCAACTTTGACATCTTTCCTGCATCGGGTTTAACCGCTACACCCCTCTTCATGAGAGCGTCGGCACTGACCAAGGCCGACATCATATCAAGCGCTTTATCTTTCAGCCGCTCTCTACGTTCGAATGCATCCATACGATCCTGTCCGACAGCACCCGCTTGTATTGCCAGCGGAGTGAGCCGCGTATGGGCATTGTCGGACCGAAGCCGCAACCGATACTCAGCGCGGGCCGTTAGCATTCGGTATGGCTCAGTGACGCCCTGTAGCGTCAGGTCATCAATCATCACGGCAATATAGCTATTGGTGCGGTCCATTGCTGGCATCGGCCGATCGAGCAATTTGCATGCTGCGCCCAACCCAGCGACCAATCCCTGTGCAGCAGCTTCTTCATACCCCGTGGTGCCATTGATTTGGCCTGCGCAATATAATCCTTCAAAACCTCGCACGGCGAGAGTGGAGCCCAGGCAGCGTGGGTCGAGATAATCATATTCGACGGCGTAGCCGGGAACGATGATTTCGCATTGCTCCAGCCCAACCATCGACTTGACCATCGCTTCCTGAATGTCGGTTGGGAGCGAAGTCGATATACCATTAGGGTACACCAAATGACTGTCTAGGCCTTCTGGTTCCAAGAACACCTGATGGCCATCGCGGTCACCAAAACGGAAGATCTTATCTTCGATAGAGGGACAATATCTTGGCCCCCTGCCCTCAATATCGCCGCCAAACAGTGGTGAGCGATCAAGTCCTGCGCGAATGATGTCATGAGTCGCGGCATTGGTGCGTGTCATGGCACAAAAAATCTGGGGAACCGGCCGCCGCTGATTTGAATAGGACATCGTCCAGTCGTCATCGTCGGAAGGTTGCTCTTCCAGTACGGACCAGTTTATCGACCGGCCATCAATGCGAGGTGGTGTCCCCGTCTTCAATCGCGCAATAGGCAGCGCAGCATCGCGCAGCTGCTTCGACAGAAGCATAGCTGAAGCTTCGCCAACTCTACCGCCCTCAAACCGCTCTTCGCCGCGAAACAGCTTTCCACCGAGGAAAGTGCCCGTCGCTAATATGACAGCCGAGGATGTTAGGATTGAGCCATCGCCGAGAACCAAACCACCGACTTTATTGGTGGAGCCAGGGACAAGATGTAGTGCGGCTGCCTCTGCCTGCAAAATCGTGAGGTGCTCAATGTCGCCAAGCTGGCGTTGAATTGATGCCTTGAATAATGAACGATCTGCCTGGACACGCGGCCCCTGCACTGCCGCTCCTTTAGAAGCGTTGAGCATACGATAGTGAATCGCAGCATCGTCGGCCGCACGGGCAATAAGACCGTCAAACGCATCGACTTCGCGCACAAGGTGCCCTTTTCCAAGGCCACCTATGGCTGGATTGCATGACATTGCGCCAATCATGCTTTTGTCAAAACTCACAAGTGCTACGCGGAGACCCATACGCGCGGCGACGGCTGCGGACTCTGTTCCCGCATGCCCTCCGCCCACTACAATGATGTCGAAATCCGTCTTCATAGGGTGCGCATAGACGAACAAGGGGCTTGGGTCAAAACTCTGCGTAGGATTGTTTCACGTGAAACAGGGTTTCACTTCCCTACGCAAAATTTGCCGAATAAATTATCGAGTAATTCCTCAGTATGGGCGCGACCGGTTAGCGCATCCAAAGCCAACCGCGCTTGCCGCAAGTTTTCTGCGACGATGAGCCAGTCGTCCGTTGCCTGACATGCGCCAAGCGCATTCGCACAATCTGCGAGCAGCTTACGCTGGCGCTGATTTACCGAAAACTGGTCGGGCGGCGGCAAAAGCTTTTTGGCGATGTTTGCGATAGCGGTCCTCAGATCGGCAACACCTAATCCAGAAACGGCCGACACTTGAATCGCTGATTCAGTTTTTTTCAACGCATCGACGCTATCAGACTTCGCCGCCACTTCGATTAATTGTGCATGATCAGGCCCGGTGCCTTCGGGCCCAAGCCACAATATGATATCCGCCCCTCGCATTGCGGCCTGACTTCTATCAATGCCTATGCGCTCAATGACATCGTCGGTATGATCCCGAAGCCCAGCCGTGTCCGTAAACACGAGCGCAATGCCATCAAGCCCGATCGGCACTTCAATCATGTCACGTGTAGTGCCGGCAATGTCAGATACGATTGCAGCGTCGCGCTCAACCAGCGCGTTTAGCAATGTTGACTTACCGCAATTTGGCGGGCCGCCTAACACAACACGTAGCCCATCCTTCAATTTTTCAGCAGCAGGATTGGCCAATATGCGCTCAATATCGCGCTGGATATCCAAGCAAGCCTCTGAAATTGAAATGTTATTTTGCGTATCCACATCAGACTCGTCTGAAAAATCTAGCTCGGCTTCGGTCAGCGCCGATAAACGCAGCACTTCTTGCCGCCATGTTTCAATTGCCGCGCTGAATTTGCCGCCAAACATCAATGTCGCGGATTTGCGCTGCCACTCGGTTTCCGCCGACAACAGATCAGCAAGCCCTTCAGCCTCATTTAGATCAAGCCGGCCATTGGCAAAGGCTCTCCGCGTAAATTCGCCAGGTTCGGCGGCACGAACATCCGGAAATTTCGATATGGTTCTTTCGACTGCACGAACGACGGCGCGTCCGCCATGAATATGAAGCTCAGCAAGATCTTCACCCGTTGCGCTATCAGGACCGGGAAAGAGCAGCACCAGTGCTTGGTCGAGCATTTCTCCGCCATCTGGTTCCCGCAACATAGCCAAAGACGCGCGCCGCGGTGCTGGGGTACGTCCTGCCAGCCCGCGCACCACATCAAGCGCCGCCGGTCCGCTGATGCGAATAATCGCTATGGCAGCCGGAGGCGCACCACTCGACAGTGCAAAAATAGTATCTGAGGCGGACATCAAAGCTCTATTTTTTGTCTTTGCTGTTCATGCCAGACATGGCGGCCTTTGCGCCCGTTTCGATAAGCTGCTGGAACAACTGTAATCCCATTTGCCCCATGGGGGCAATTTGCTTGCCGAGCTCCTGAAGCTGATCGATGCCGCCGGCGCCGTTCATCAAGTTTGTTACCTTGTCGACATAGGCCTCATTCGCCTTGGTCACATCGGGTAATCCCAAAAGCGCGCGGGCCTCTTCTGGCGAACAATCGATTTCTATGTTCATCTTCATGGCCGGACTCTCCTATTGGCGTGAACGCATACTATAAGGCCAACATCGAATCACGCAATTGCGGAGAATTGTCCGCGCAGGAGCAAGATATGGGCGAGATGATAAAGATTACGGCACTGAACGAAGATGCTTTGTTTCCAGCGTACCTGGCTGCACCCACCCAAGCGGCCAAGGCCGCTATTATCGTAATACCAGAAATTTTTGGCGTGAATGCAGGCATCCGGCAGAAATGTGATCGTCTCGCAAATGACGGGTATTTAGCTATTGCGCCTGATATCTTTTGGCGCTTCGCCCCGGGTGTCGAGCTTAACCCTGATGTGGAAGCACAGCTGCAAGAAGCATTTGGTTATTTCGGCCAATATGATGCCGATGACGGCGTCAAAGATATTGAAGCTGCCATTCACGCAATACGGGGCGGCCTTTCAGGACACGCACCTGTTCAAAAAGTCGGTTGCGTTGGTTACTGCCTCGGTGGACGGCTTGCCTACATGGCCGCAACGCGCACCGACATCAGCGCGTCAGTCGGCTATTATGGCGTCATGATCGACCAGATGCTCGGCGAAAGCCATGCTATCGCTAACCCACTCATGCTGCATATTCCGGCGGACGACCATCTTGTGGGACCTGAGTCACAGGATGCTATATGGGCCGGATTGGGAAGCCATCCCAAGGTCACGCTGCACAGCTATGAGGGCCTGGACCATGGCTTTGCCGCTGAAATGGGCAACCGCCGCGACGAAGCAGGCGCTGCCTTAGCAGATTCACGAACAGCAGCGTTTTTTACCGAGCATCTTTAAACTGGAAAGGGGCTCCCATATTCGGGAGCCCCTATTCATTACATGCCAGCGAAACTCATCGCATAGGGTTGAACTTCATTCCAACCTTCAAAGATCATTTTGCCTGCGACATAGATAATGACCACAAGCCCAACCCACGCGATCCAGCGATAACGCTCGATATATTGCGCGATAATGTTAGCAGCGATGCCCATGAGCGCCACGGCGAAAATCAGACCAACGATCAGAATTCCGGGATGTTCACGCGCTGCACCTGCGACGGCTAGAACATTGTCTAGGCTCATTGATACGTCGGCAACGGCTACGCCCCATGCAGCACCAGCAAAGGTCTTGGTAGACTTCACGCCCGAATGCTCATCACCAAGGATTTCGGGCGAACCGGCTGACTCTCCGGCATGACCCTTGATATCGCGGTACATCCGCCAGGCAACCCAGAGCAGCAGCAAACCACCAGCCAGCACCAGGCCAACGATACCAAGCAACCATGTAACCATGAGCGCAAAGATGATCCGCAAGACCAATGCCGCAAGCACACCAATAAGAATAACTTTTTTGCGTTGGTCCGCTGGAAGGCCAGCAGCAAGCGCACCAACCACAATCGCGTTGTCACCGGCCAACACCAAATCGATCAACAACACTTGAATGAACGCTGCAAACGCGGCTGGTTCCGTGATGTTGGAAAAATCCTTAACGATGGC
>JBKBTH010000141.1:0-5510 GCA_046290915.1 Sphingorhabdus sp. | reverse complement strand
GCCTCCGCCGACATATTTGTTTTCCCAAGCAAAACCGACACATTTGGCCTCGTGATATTGGAAGCATTGGCATGTGGGGTACCCGTCGCCGCCTACCCCGTGCCAGGCCCACTGGATATTATCGGTCTGGACGGTCGTGGCCCGACAGATGCGTTACTGAAACCAATCGGGGCGCTTGACGAAAATTTGTGCGCGGCGATTGATACTGCACTTACGCTCGATCGCAGTGCCGCCGCTGATTATGGCGCGCAATATTGCTGGGACAAATGCACTGACCAGTTTTTGAACGGGCTGAAATCAGCTATCGCATCGCAACAACCAATAGCGGCATAAACGCTAACGCGTCGCGGTGGGGCCTAATACCTCAGCGCGCCTTTCGGCAGCGGTCCGAACAGAAGCGCACATTTTCCCAATCTTTCGCCCACTTTTTGCGCCACGTGTAAGGCTTCTCACAAGCGGCACATATTTTCGTCGGCAGGTCTGATTTTTTGACCATCTTGGGCATAAAGTTATTCCAGATTTGAGCGCGTGTGACATGCGTAACATTTATATCGCACAATCGGCTATATTTTTGCGAATGAAACTAACTATTTGCTGCGCAGCATTTCAAACGTTATCAGTGCCCAACGCCACAGGGCTGCTCAGAGGGATGCTGGGGGCAAATCAAGCGTTCATCCCCAATAAAAAAGGGCGAAAAGCCCAAAAAAAGTGATCAACAGGAGAGTGAATATGAAATTGGGAAATCATTTGCTGAAGGCTGCTATGCTGTCGACGATCAGCATTGCGTCGCTGAGCGCTGGCTCAGTAGCTTTCGCACAAGACAACGCTCCACAGGCAAGCGACGAAGTTGACGAAAATGTCATCATCGTCACCGCGACCAAGCGCGAACAGACACTTGAAGAAGTGCCAGTTGCCGTTTCGGTAACCTCGGCTGCTGCCATTGAACGGGCACAGGTTCGCGATCTTAAAGATCTGCAGACGCTCGTTCCTTCGCTCCGCGTCAGCCAGCTGCAAAGCTCGGCATCCACGGATTTCATCATTCGCGGTTTCGGTAACGGATCGAACAACCCAGGCATCGAAGGCTCGGTTGGCGTATTCATTGATGGCGTTTACCGTTCGCGTTCTGCTGCTGCCATTGGCGATCTTCCAAACCTGCAACGCGTCGAAGTGTTGCGCGGACCACAATCGACCCTGTTCGGCAAGAACGCGTCGGCTGGCGTTATCTCGATCGTAACTGCTGCACCAAGCTATGAATTTGGCGGTTCGGCTGAAATCAGCTATGGCAATTATAACGCAATCGTCGCCAAGGCCGACATCACTGGCCCGATTTCCGACAAAATTGCTTTCAGCCTTGCCGGCGGTATCAACAAGCGCGACGGTTACGGCACCAACCTGACCGATGGATCAAAAACAAGCGAACGCAACCGTTGGTACGGCCGTGCGCAGTTGTTGATCGAGCCTTCGGACAGCTTCAAGCTGCGTTTCATTGGTGATTATGACAAGATTGATGAAAATTGCTGCTTCGTTGGCAACATTCTCGACGGTCCAACCGGTAACGCTGTTCGCGCTGTTGGCGGACGGGTAAATTCGGGTGGCATCTTCAGCTATGACGAATATCAGAACTTTGCATCCGAGAACGAAATCACGAACAGTGGTATCTCGATGCAGGCCGACTACGAAATGGGTGCGTTGAGCCTGACCTCAATCACTGCTTACCGTGAGTCACGCGCCAAGACCAATGCAGACAGTGATTTCACCAGTGCTGACCTCATCGGGCAAAACCGCGGCGATGTTGATATCACAACCAAGACACAGGAACTGCGTTTGGCGTCCGATTTCGACGGCCCATTCAACTTCCTGCTTGGTGGCTATTACTTTGACGAAAGCATCAGCAACAATCAGGTGCTGACACTTGGCCGCGATTTCCGCAACTACGCTAACGCGTTAACTGGCGGCAATTACGTAGGTCTTGAGCCGACAATTCGCGCTCTCGCAGGCGTTCCTGCATCCGCAGCCCCATTTGGCGGTCAAGGTCAAGGACGCTTCCAACAGTTTGATTATAAGAACACGGCTTATTCAATCTTCGGCACCGCCGATCTTGAAATAGTTGAAGGACTCGTTTTGACGGGTGGATTTAACTACACCAAGGACAAGAAAAATCTCGCGAGCCAGTCAACCATCACTGACGTATTCTCGCGCATTGATCTTGTTCAGGTTGGAGCGAATGCGGGCGTACCTGCAGTTCTTCCAACCGGCGCAGTTGGAAACACCAGCACGCTGTATCCACGCATCACCCCTTGCCCGAACACCAATGGACTTGCTTCGGTCTGTAACCCGTTCCTCGGTCTTCAAGCGCTGCAATTCTTGCCGCCATTCCTTGACCTCCCTAATGCGGTCGAAGATGGCCGGACAAGCGATGGCAAGCTGACTTATTCGGCTCGTGTTGCATGGGAAGCAACTGACAGCCTGAACTTCTACGCCAGCTATGGCACAGGATTTAAGGCCACATCGTGGAACATGTCGATTGACTCGCGTCCATTTGCTTCGGACTTTATTGCAGGCTCGCCATTCCAGGGCGCGCCACAGGCACCATCGGCCATTCGTACAGCTGGCCTTGCCTTGGCTAACCTCACCAGCGGAACGCGTTATGCGCTTCCTGAAGAGGCAACGGTTATGGAAATCGGTTTGAAAGCGAAATGGGAACGCGTTGCATTCAACCTGACCATTTTTGATCAGTCGATCAAAAACTTCCAAGGCAACAGCTTCATTGGCACAGGCTTCGTTCTGACCAATGCGGGTAAGCAGTCGACACGCGGCATCGAATTCGATGGTTCGGTCAATCCGACAGATGCATTGCAATTGCGCGCTGCATTCACATATCTTGCACCGAAATATGATAGCTATGTGGCATCTGCATTCGGAGATATCAGCGGTCAAACGCCTGCAGGTATTCCTGAACTGTCGACGACCATTGGTGCGACTTACACGGCAGAACTCGGCAACGGTTCAGAACTCGTCCTGAACGCCGATTACCACAATGAATCAAACACGGTTATCAACGACAACCCCGCTTACCGCATGTACAAGCGTGAAGTGAACGACCTGAGCGCATCGACAACGCTGCGTCTTGAAAATGGTCTGCAATTGTCGCTTTGGGGCCGTAACCTGACGAACGCGAAATATATTGCGGTCATCTTCCCAAGCGTTGTGCAGTCCGGATCGATTTCGGGCTACCCAAGTGCACCACGTACGTTCGGTGTATCTGCGAAGTACAAGTTCTAATATCCTGAGATCCTCGGGGGAGGATGGGCCGGGGCAGCATTGCTGCTCCGGCTTTTTCTTTGCCTGGCGTCGACATATGGCGCGCAAACGCAAGCCATCAGCCATTGCTGGCGCGCACTGCAATATTTCAAAAACACCGGGAAAATGGTGCCCGAGGGCGGATTTGAACCACCGACACGCGGATTTTCAATCCGCTGCTCTACCCCTGAGCTACTCGGGCTACACGGCAAAAACCGCGTGGGAGCGCAGCCTATAGAGAGGCGATATGCCCCTTGGCAAGCGCAAAATCAGTCTTCGTCGTCTACGCCAATACTATCGGCATAATCCGCCGGTGCGCCGGGCACGCGATAGCCTTCATCAAGCCATTTCAGCAAGTCGCGATCCTTGCATCCCTGACTGCAAAAAGGTTTGGTTTCAGGCTGTTGTGGCTTACCACATAGCGGACATTGATTAGCTTTGCGCGACATGTACGTGCCCATAGCCTGCGGTATTTTCATCTGCAACAATCGTCACCCCTGCCCCTGTCAGACGCGCACATTCCGCGCGTAAGGGTTGCCAGCGTTCGGACGACAGCAAATGGGCCACGGCGGGGCGCGCCGTTAATGTTCTGACCCCGAAACCGGATGAGCGCGCAGCGCTCCGCAATAACCAATAGGCCTGGGTTTCGTCCGATAAGGCGGCGATACGTGTGCCAAACAGATGGTCAAGCACTGACGGCCTTGGCCTAGCGCGTACCACTTGCATAAGGCCATAGCCGTTTATCGCGGTGCGTTCGAAGGGGCGGCTGTCGAGTGCGGACGCGGTGTCGAAGATACTGGCGATTTCTGCGCGCTGCGCCTTGGCCTCCATCGATACAAAATCGATCATGACCATCGCACCGACCTGATACAGACGCAGTAATCGCGCAATTTCCTCGGCGGCGATGCGGTTAATTGCAAACGCATCGCCTATACCGTCAACATCAAAGACTAGCCCTGCCTTGGTGCGCTGAAAGCTTATGACAACGTCGCCAACCTGCGAATAGCCTGCAATAGCAATGTCAAAGCTGTCATCGAACGTTTGTGCAGTAACAGGCATACCGAATGCGGCCAGACGCTCCTGCCAAAGATCATCTTTCGATGACCGGTGAGCAGGCATGGCATCACGCAGCGTAACCTCAGGCGGTTTGATGCGGCCCGGCTCGGCAATCGCTTCACGGGTTACTTTAAACGCCACCCGTATGCCCTCTGCTGCACCATTTTTGCTGCGCAGCAAAAGTTCGCCACCGTCGTCGGTTACAATATAGGCGCCTGCCGGTGTTCGCCGATCGACGCGGCCCATGCCGCATTCACCAAGCACCCAATGCGCATCGCGCTGCGTGTGTATTTCGACTATTTTACCGTGTTCGATGCGCGCCGCGCGGCGTTCCCCCGGCGCATCGTCGCGCCACAGTTCAGTCAAGCGTATAGCCCGATGCGCGCAGCAAATTGCGCGTCTCATATAACGGCAAACCGACCACGCCCGAATGGCTTCCCGCCATCCAGTCAATCAATGCCTCTGCCCTGCCCTGAATGGCGTAACCACCCGCTTTGCCAAGGCCTTCGCCACATGCGATGTAGCTTTCGATTTCTTCTGCCGAGAGACGTTTGAAGCGCACAATGCTATCGCAAATGCGGCTGCGCATTCGTCCGTCGGCATCAATGACCGCGACGGCGCTCAGGACATGGTGGCGGCGGCCACTCAACAGTTCCAGAAACCCGCGCTGCATGTCTCCATCGGCAGCCTGCGGAAGGATCCGGCGCCCCACAGCAACCGTCGTATCGCCAGCGATGACGATTTCACTGGCCGCACGCGGAACAGCAACAGCCTTCTCCTCGGCCATGCGCAGCGCATAGACGCGCGGCACTTCGCCCTTGCGCGGCGTTTCGTCGATATCAGGCGAAGAAATGCGATCAGGCACCACACCAAGTCGCGCAAGCAGTTCACGCCTGCGCGGACTTGATGATGCCAAGATGAGTGCAGGATTCAGACCCAAGGTCTGGCGCCCTTATTTAAAGCGGTAAGTGATCCGGCCCTTGGTCAGATCATAAGGGGTGAGTTCGCACAAAACCTCGTCGCCCACGAGAACGCGGATGCGGTTTTTGCGCATTTTTCCGGCGGTGTGGCCCAGCACTTCGTGGCCATTTTCAAGCTCGACACGGAACATGGCGTTAGGCAGCAATTCACGTACTGTCCCACGCATTTCGAGT
>JBKBTH010000140.1:0-5539 GCA_046290915.1 Sphingorhabdus sp. | reverse complement strand
GCGATGAGGTTACGGGATCGTTTCCTGAAATAGCGGCGGCATTCAATGGCATTGGCGTAGTCGACGGCGAATTGCTGGTGCGCGGCGAAGTGCAGGGCGGCGAAGCAGCCAGCTTCAACGCGTTGCAGCAACGATTGGGCCGCAAGAATGTGACGGCGGCGATGCAGGCGGAATATCCGGTGTTTGTCCGCCTGTATGACATATTGTTCGACGGTACGGAGGATTTGCGCAGTCAGCCATGGACCGCGCGGCGTGACCGGCTTGAGCTGTTCACCGCCAATCTGGATCCTGCGCGCTTTGATTTATCCGCTGTCATTAAAGCCCGCGATTTCGACCATTTGGCTGAGATACGTGCCGCTGCGCGCGAGGCAGCGATTGAAGGCGTGATGCTTAAGCGGCGGGATTCCCCCTATCTGGCGGGGCGTAAAGTCGGGCTGTGGTACAAGTGGAAACGCGAGCCGCTCGTTGCCGATTGCGTGATGATGTACGCGCAGCGCGGCAGCGGAAAACGCTCCTCATATTATTCTGACTACACATTTGGTTGCTGGACCGAGGACGGCAGTTTGCTGCCGGTTGGTAAGGCGTATTCGGGGTTCAGCGACGAAGAATTGAAGTGGCTCGACCGCTTTGTCCGCAACAACACCGTCGCCCGTTTCGGCCCGGTGCGCGAAGTGGAAAAGTCGCTGGTGCTTGAGGTCGCGTTTGATGCCGTGCACGAATCCAAGCGGCACAAATCAGGCGTGGCGATGCGGTTTCCCCGGATCTCGCGCTTACGCAGGGACAAGCCTGCGGAAGAAGCCGACACCATTGCCGCCTTGCGCGCGATGTTCGATTAAAGGAACGCCTTCACATCGGCCATGAAGCGGTCAAACTGATCATGGTGCAGCCAATGGCCGGCATTTTCATATTCGACGACGGTTGCCGATGGAAAATGTGCAATGCGACCATCGTTTTCCGGGTTTGACGCCCAGCTGTCGGCGCCGTACATCATCAACATCGGGCAGGTAATCGACTGCCAGATTGCGAGCAAATCTTCGCGCGGCATGTCGAATATCGCCCAGATGTTGAGATAATTGTCGAACTTCCAGCTCCAGCTGCCATCTTCGTTCCGGCTAATGCCATGTACTGTCAAATGGCGCGCCTGCTCATCGGTCAGATAGCTGTTTTCGGCCTTCATCCGATCATATGCCGCTTCAATATTAGGATAGCGTTTCGGTGTCCGCCCAGCCGCATTGCGCTTGTCCTCAATCCACTGCCGGAAACGATTCTGTATGCCAACTGCATCGCGCTCCACCTGCATTTTTGGCGATAGGCCAAGTCCCTCAATGTTGACCATCTTGCGGACATTCTCGGGGTAGAGCCCCGCATAGCGCGTGGCGATATTTCCGCCCATCGAATGCGCAATGATGCTGACAGGTGCCAAGTTGAGTTGGTGGATGAGCTGCGCCAGGTCATACACAAAGGCTGACATTTCGTAATTGCCATCGGGTGACCACGCGCTGTCGCCATGGCCGCGCAGGTCGGGCGCGATTATGTGCCAATCATGGCGCAACTCTTCGGCCACCCAGTCCCAACTGCGCGCATGGTCGCGCCCGCCATGGACCAAAAGCAACGGCGGCGCATCGGCATTACCCCAGTCGACGTAGTTCAGCCGAAGGCGTTGCGAAATAAAGCTGTTTGTGATGGGGCCATGTAAAGTCATTCGGCAGCCAGTAATTGTTCGGCACCACCAAGGTCAACCGATACCAGTCGGCTGATACCTTGTTCGACCATTGTCACGCCAAATAGCCGGTGCATTCGGCTCATAGTGACCGCGTTGTGCGTGACAATAAGGTAGCGCGTATCGGTTTCACGCGTCATTGCTTCTAGCAGATCACAAAAGCGTTCGATATTCGCGTCATCGAGTGGTGCGTCGACCTCGTCAAGCACGCATATCGGCGCTGGGTTTGTGAGGAACAGGCCAAAGATAAGTGCGACGGCAGTCAGCGCCTGCTCTCCGCCCGACAAAAGCGTCAGCGACTGGAGCTTCTTGCCCGGCGGTTGCGCGAATATCTCAAGCCCTGCTTCAAGCGGATCGTCGCTGTCGATCAATGCAAGATGTGCCTGACCGCCGTTGAACAGGGTTGCGAACAGCCGACGGAAATGTCCGTCAACTGCCTCAAATGCAGCGAGCAAGCGCGCCCTGCCTTCGCGGTTGAGACTGCCAATGGAACCCCGCAGACGGTTTATCGCGAGCGTAAGCTCTTCGCTTTCTGCCGCGCCGGCACCTTGTTGCGCCTCAAGTTCCGCAAGTTCATCAGCGGCTATGAGATTTACCGGTCCAATGCGCTCGCGCTCAGTTTGCAACCGGTCTAGCCGAGTGGATTCTACCGATGCTTCTTCCATCGCGTGTTCGTCGAACCCTAATTTTTCGGGAAGTACCGGCGGCGGGCACTCAAACCGCTCGCCCGATATCCGCCCCATTTCCACGCGGCGATGCTCCTGATTTTCGGCGCGTGCTTCCGCGCCAGCGCGTGCCTCGCGGGCAACGGAGAGCGCCTCAGCGGCGGCGGCGAGTTCGCTTTCCAATTCCCTGAGCGTTTTTTCGCAGGCACTTTCCGTAACTTGAAGTCCATTCAGTTTCTCGGCCAGCTGCTCTTTGTCCGTGCATAACTGTGCTATCTCGCGTGCCAGAATAGCTGGGCGCCCTTCCATCGCTTCCTGCTCAGCGGCGATATCGGAACTGCGCTTGTTCATGTCGGCGATCCGGCGTTCCGCCTCGCCAGCGCGTTCTTGCCATCCCCTGATTTCGGCAAGCGCGACAGCACGTCGTTCACGGCTTTGCGCGATGCGCTGTTCAAGCGATGATAGGTCGGCCTGATTGCGGACGAGTAGCTCGCGGGTGGCTTCATGGGCGACGATCAGTTTGTGTACGAGGTCAGCATGATGCCCACCATCGGGCAAGGCGCTGCGGACGGCTTCTGCGGCGCTTTGCTCGGACTTTGCGTCAGCCAGTTCCTGTTCGCTCGCGGCCATACGGTCCAGCAACGCGGCCTTCGCAGACTTAAGCCGTGCCAGCGCATCTTCGGCTTGGTCGACCGCACGCAGAGCTTGCCGCAATTGCCCTTCGGTTTCGGTGCGCACCGCCGCCGCCGCGCGAACGGCATCCTGCGCGGTACCGATATTATCCGTTATTTGCGCAAGCGTGTGGGCTTGTTCTGATAAAGCTGCTTCAGCGGGCGGTATAAGTGCATTCAGTTCCGTCAGTCGGTTCGCCCGGACCAGCAGCTCAGCGGTTGTTGCGCCGTCGCCCTCGGCGGCAAAACCATCCCAGCGGCGCAATTGCCCGGAAAGCGTAACCATGCGCTCACCCGGTGTCAGTGCTGCCCCATCGTCTTGTGCGACAACCCGCACATGGGAGAGGCGCGCAGCTAATTCCTGAGGGGCTTCGACATAATGGATTAAAGCGTTTTCCGCCAATGCGCCCCTGGCCGGCGTTCCCCCCAACCAACGACGTCCGGCATCCCCACCAATCGTGGCATCCGCATCATCGCCCAGCGCAGCGGCCAGTGCGCGTTCGTAGCCCGGCTTCACCTTGATACGGCTAATCGCTTTGTCGCCACCACCTTTAGAAAGTGATCGTTCAAGCGCATTCTGTTCCGTCAGTAACCCAGCGAGTTCCGCTTTGGCGCTTGCAAGGCTCGCCTGCGCACTATCACGCGCGGCAATCAATCCAGTCCTGCGCGTTTCAGCCGCTTCGCTGGCTTCAGCACTTTGTTGAAGCTGCTTTTGCAGAGCTACAACGCTGGCATCCGCGGATTTTTTGGCAGACTGGTATTCGCCTTCATCCCCCAAAGCATCACGCTCGCCGGCGATACGTGCAACAGCGCCTTCTGCCCGATCGACGCGTGTCGTGGCCGCAGCAACGGCAGCGTTGGCGACACGTAGTTCGGCGTCTGCTCTCGCTTGTTCGGCAGCAGCCTTTGCCAAGGCGATCTCGCTTTCGCGGGCCTGACGTTCGACATTTTCGGCCGCGCGCAACAGGGCAGGGCGTTCTTCTTCCTGCGCTTTTATCTGCTCAGATAGCGCCACGCTCTCGCTCTGCAATCGCGCGAGTGCGTCAGCCGCGTCATGGGTTAGCTTGCCCTCACGCGCACCATCTTCGGCCATGCGCGATGCTTGTGCAGACAAGTCCGATTGTCGCTGAAGTATCCGTTCCTGCTCGCCAGAGATCTGCACGAGCTTGTTCGAAACGTCGTTCGCTGCATCGCGTGCTGCCATCGCAACGGCGCGGGCGTTCGCCAACTGAGTTACCGCGTCCTGTTGCCGCTGTGTTAGAGTGCGCTGGGTGGCGGCGGCGCTGTCGACAGCCACGGTCGCCGCATTGGCTTCGGCGCGCGCGGCATCTGCCGCAACCTTGGCTTCACGCCAACGCACAAATATCAGCCGAGCCTCCGCCTGCAATATGTCTTTCGATAAAGTGCGATATCGTTCCGCCTGTTTCGCCTGTCGCCGCAATTGCCCGGCGCGGGCATCCATATCGGACAGGATCGTTGCAAGTCGTGCGAGGTTGCTTTCTGCGGCGCGCAATTTTTGTTCGGCGTCTTTGCGCCTGACGTGCAAACCGGAAATGCCAGCTGCTTCCTCCAGCATCTGCCGCCGTTCCTGTGGCTTGGCAGAGATGATGGCGCCGATGCGGCCCTGACTGACCAATGCAGGCGAATGTGCACCTGTGGCGGCGTCCGCGAATATGAGGGCTACATCCTTGGCGCGCACATCCCTGCCATTTGACCGATAGGCCGAGCCAGCGCCGCGTTCGATCCGGCGTGTGACTTCCAATTCCTGATCGCTGTCATTTGCAGCGTCACCGTCATCGCTGCGTTCCGCCAATATGGTGACTTCGGCAAAGTCACGTGGCGGGCGGGAAGCCGTACCCGCAAAGATCACGTCTTCCATGCCAGCGCCACGCATGGACTTTGCGCTGCTCTCGCCCATGACCCAGCGGATCGCCTCAAGCAGGTTGGATTTGCCACAACCATTTGGTCCGACAATACCCGTCAGGCCATTTTCAATCCGCAATTCGGCGGGCTCGACAAAGCTTTTGAAGCCGACCAGTTTCAGCTTCTTTATGCGCAACGGGTTAATCCCGTTACGGATGAGGCAATGTCATAGCCCCCCCGAGCCATGCTCAGCGCGCGCCGGCCTCGACCAGCTTACCCTTTACCTGGTTCCACGAACTTGCATCCAGCTTTGCCCCGTTGAGCAAGAAGAACGGAGTTCCGGATACGCCATCATCCTTTGTTCCGCGCTCGGTAGTCTTGATCAGGCCATCGATGGCGGCTTTGTCAGACAAGCACGCCTTGGCTTGGTCCTCGCTAATGCCGCGCGACTTTACAAATTCGATGAGGCCCATCTTGGTGCCCAGCAAAGTTGCAATCTGCTCAGGCGACATTTTCTGCATGGCTTGCTGATCCGCCTCGGTCACAGTGCTCAGCTTACCAAGCCAGACTGGCTGCTCGGCGTAAAGCTGATCTGTCAGCGGGAAAAATGCCTCAGGGCC
>JBKBTH010000139.1:0-5548 GCA_046290915.1 Sphingorhabdus sp. | reverse complement strand
GAACGAACCGTCGGTGGTCGCGATTGAGACCCTCAACGGTATTAAGCGCGTAAAGGCCGTTGGCGACGACGCGAAGTTGATGATGGGCAAGACCCCCGACAGCATTGAAGCCATTCGCCCGCTGCGTGATGGCGTTATCGCCGACATTGATGTGGCCGAACAGATGATCAAGCACTTCATCCACAAGGTCCACGGCAAGCGCCGCATGTTCAGCTACCCTGAAATCGTCATCTGCGTTCCATCGGGCTCAACCTCGGTTGAACGCCGCGCGATTCGCGACGCAGCGTCCAACGCCGGCGCATCCGAAGTGTTCTTGATTGAAGAGCCCATGGCAGCAGCCATCGGCGCTGATATGCCTGTGACGGAGCCCATTGGCTCAATGGTTGTCGACATCGGCGGTGGCACTACGGAAGTCGCCGTATTGTCGCTGCGCGGTCTGGCTTACACCACTTCGGTTCGTACCGGAGGTGACAAGATGGACGAGTCAATTGTCTCGTATGTCCGACGACACCATAACCTGCTGATCGGTGAAGCAACTGCCGAGCGGATCAAGAAGGATTTCGGTATAGCCCGTCCGCCTGCCGATGGCATTGGCCAGACCTTGCATATCAAGGGCCGCGATCTTGTGAACGGCGTACCGAAAGAGATTTCGATCAACCAGGGCCAAATCGCTGAAGCCTTGTCCGAACCGATTGGCACTATCCTTGAGGGTGTGCGCATCGCGCTTGAAAACACCGCGCCTGAACTGGCCGCTGACATTGTAGACCAAGGCATTGTTCTTACAGGTGGCGGCGCGTTGATGGCTGGACTCGACGAGTATCTGCGTGATGAAACCGGCCTGCCCGTCACGGTCGCTGAAGACCCGCTAACCTGTGTTGCAATCGGTACAGGCCGTGCGATGGAAGACCCCATCTTCCGCGGCGTCTTGCTGACCGCCTGATATAGGACTCAGCATGGCGCCGCCGCAACACCGGCGCCCCGGATTTTCCCGAAAGGCGCAATATGGCCTGTTCGCGACCTATGTGGTTGCGATTGCCGGAACGGTAGTGGCTGCGCTTCTGCTGGCGATATCGATTGCTGATCCCACCGGCTTTTCAGCGCTTCGTGCGGCAGGCGCAGAGATAACAGCACCAGTCGCGCGTCTGTTTAGCAATGTCCGCCAGACAACGCAGAACATAAACACGAACATATCCGCCTATGTTCACGCAGGTTCCAAAAACGCTGCGCTTGAAAAGCAGGCCAAAGCCAACCGGAATAAGATAATCGAGGCGCAAGCCCTGCGCGTCGAAAACGCGCGGCTGCGTGGATTGTTAAAGCTGTCAGACGAAGGTGACAGTCAAGTCGCCGTTGGACGGCTTATCAGCTCAACATCCTCCAGCACGCGGCGCGTGGCGACATTATCCATCGGCCGGAACTTCGGCGTGGAGCGGGCGCAACCCGTGCGCGGGCCAGCAGGATTGATTGGCCGCGTCATCGAAGCCGGGCCAACGACGGCGCGCATTTTATTGGTCACGGACTCTGAAAATCTGGTGCCCGTGATGCGCGCAAGCGATGGTCTTCCCGCTTTTTCGGCTGGCCTTGGAAACGGCACGGTATTGATTAAGCCTCTCAACCTTGGCGAAAGTCCGTTCAAGGTTGGCGATGTCATCATCACATCGGGCAATGGCGGCCTATATCGGCCGAATATTCCTTTCGCGCGCGTTATTAAAAAGACCAGCGATGGTGCGTTGGCGATACCTTATGCCGACCCCGGCAACACGCCTTATGCTGTCGTAATGCAACCCTATCAGGGCGAGGCACGCGCGGCGCAGCAGGCGATCGCGCCAGATGGTGAAACCAAGGAAGTTGTGGAATGAAAATTCCGGTGACTGCCATTCGCTTACCCACCCGACCGGCCCGGGAATATGAGTCCCGCTTTGACCGGGAACAGTCGATGGTCAAGATGCTGGCCATTCCGGTTGCCTCCGTCGTCATGGCGTCGATGATAACGGCATTGCCGATTTTTACCGCCGGGCCGTTGCTGCCGCCATTCGGCTTGCTCATGTTTTTAAGCTGGCGCCTGATGCGCCCCGGGCTTCTGCCTGTCTGGTCGGGTGTACCGTTCGGGTTGATGGATGACCTGTTCAGCGGGCAACCCTTTGGCAGTGCAGGCCTGCTGTGGTCACTGGCCATGCTCAGCATTGAAGTTATCGATTCCCGCGCGATCTGGCGGGACTATCTGCAGGACTGGCTTGTTGCGGCTATCCTCATCGCGGGGGTGCTGTTGGGTGGATTGTGGATTGCCGGCCTCGCGCACGCTGCGCCTGAGCCCATGATCCTGTTCCCGCAGATCATATTGTCCATATTGCTATATCCGCTGGCCGTGCGAATATGCGCACGTCTCGACAGCTGGCGATTGGCAACATGAAGGTCGAAAAGCAGGTAACATCAGGACAGCTTGATTTCACCTTCACACGCCGTGCTGTTTTTGTCGGCGGCGTGCAGGCCGCGATTGGTCTAACCGTTGCGGCGCGCATGTCCTACATCGCGGTTGCCGATAACGAGAAATACAAGCTGCTGGCTGAAAGCAACCGGGTCAACCTGACCATCATCCCGCCGCGTCGTGGTTGGTTCGTGGACCGTTATGGCAAACCCATCGCGACCAATCGTGCCGATTTCCGTGTCGACATCATCCCTGACCGGCTCGCGAATAAGGAGCAGACCGTCAAGACGCTCGCGGAGCTGCTGGCTCTGTCGACCGACGATGTTGACCGCATCCATCGCGAGTTGAAACATGCGCAAGGCTTTCAACCCGTTCAGGTTGCCGACGGGCTGGATTATGAACGCTTCGCCGCGGTCAGCGTCCGTCTGCCTGACCTTCCCGGCGTCAGCCCACGGCAGGGCTATTCACGATTTTACCCAAGCGGCGCTGCGGTCGGACACCTCATCGGTTATGTGGGCACGGTGTCGGCTGAAGAATATCAGAAGAACAAAAACCCGTTGCTCATTACCCCCGGGTTCAAAGTCGGCAAGGATGGCCTCGAAAAGACGCTTGAGGAACGCTTACAGGGCGAACCCGGCGCAAAGCGGACTGAGGTCACCGCACGCGGCAAGATTGTCCGCGATCTGGCCACGCGGCCTGACACACCAGGCAAGCCGGTCCAATTGACCATTGATATTGATCTGCACAATTATGCCGCGCGCCGGCTTGGGCTGGAATCCGGTTCGGTGGTGATATTCGATTGCCTGACGGGCGACATTCTGACGATGGCGTCAATGCCTTGTTATGATCCGAACAGTTTTTCCGACGGCATTGGCAGGGTCGAATGGAAAATGCTGAATTCGGATGACCATATTCCGATGCTGAACAAAGCACTGCAGGGGCTATATCCGCCTGGATCAACGCTTAAGCCAATGGCGGGTCTCGCGATGCTGCGCCATGGCATTGATCCGGAAGAAACCGTCAATTGTGGTGGTGGCTATCGGCTTGGTAACCGCGTGTTCAAATGTCTTGGCCGCCATGGACCAATGACGATGTCCAGTGCCATCATGAAAAGCTGCAACACCTATTTCTATTCGATGGCGCACCGCATTGGTTATGACGCCATCGCTCCTGCTGCACGCGAACTTGGACTTGGCCAGGAATTTAAATTGCCGTTCCCGTCGCAACGCTATGGCACAGTCCCCGACAGCGCTTGGAAAAAACGCAAATATGATCAGGAATGGTCTGCGTGGGACACCCTGAACGCCGTCATCGGCCAAGGCTATATTATCTCCAGTCCGTTCCAGCTTGCGCTGATGTCTGCACGCATTGCCTCGGGATTAAATATCCAGCCTGAAATTATCGCTGGCCGCCGTCCAGCACCGAAGGCGCTGTCCTTTCCCAAAGAACATCTGGACGTGGTGCGCGAGGGTATGAACCTCGTCGTCAACGGCGCCGGCACCGCAGTCCGCAGCAGGCTGGAGCTGGACAATATCACCATGGCCGGAAAAACCGGCACCGCTCAGGTTCGCCGCATCGCAGGATCACAGCGCGGGCAATCGGGCGCGTGGAAATATCGCGACCACGGCCTGTTCGTCTGTTTTGCACCTGTCGAAAACCCCCGCTACGGCGCATCGGTTGTCATTGAACACGGCATGGGCGGCGCGCGTGCCGCGGCACCAATCGCCAAGGATGTTCTGACGTTTCTATACGATCGTGAAAAAGCGATGGCTTCGTTGGAAGCACTCGAGGCTGGCTGGGGCGGCAATATCGAACAGCGCATGGCGTCCAAATATGCGGCGTTCCAAGGTCAGCCAGCGGCCCCTCCGCCACTGGATCCAACCATATGAACGGCATAGTGCCTGCCCCGATTGCGGCATTGCCGTGGCGCGTCATTTTCATTTTGACGGCTTTGGTCGGCTTTGGCGCAACAGTACTTTACTCCGCAGCGGGCGGTAATTTTGAACCATGGGCCGGAAAGCATGTCATCCGGTTTATGGTCTTGCTCGCCATGGCCATTGCGATGTCGCGGATGAAGCTTGAGTTCTGGAAATCGATGACCTTTCCATTGTACCTCATGCTGCTTGTCCTGCTGGTCGTGGTTCAGCTCATGGGCTTTGTGGGCGGTGGAAGTCAGCGCTGGATCAACCTCGGCATTATCACGCTTCAGCCGTCTGAACTTATGAAGCCGGTGATGGTTCTGGCAGCCGCGTGGTTTTTTGACCGGCTTCCGCCGAACCGGATTTACGGATTTGATGCCATTTGGCCGCTGGGCGCTATACTGCTCCTGCCCAGCATATTGGTGATCATCCAGCCCGACTTTGACGCGGCCATTGCTTATGCCTTCGGGCTGGGCGTTGTCGGCTTTATGGCGGGCTTACCTCTCATCTATTTCATCGGCGCAGGTTTGGGCGTCGCGGTTCTTGCGCCATTGGTGTTTTTCTTCGGATTAAAGGCCTATCAACAGGACCGCGTCCTGATCTTCCTTAATCCCGAAAATGACCCGCTTGGTGCCGGCTATCACATCACGCAGTCGAAAATTGCCATCGGCTCAGGCGGCATATTCGGCAAGGGCTTTGGCAACGGCACCCAAAGCCATCTCGATTATCTGCCCGAAGGCCATACCGACTTTGTCTTTGCCACGATGGCGGAAGAATGGGGCATCGTCGGCGGCTTTTTCATCCTCTTTATGTATTTCCTGCTCATGCGCTGGGGCCTCAGCGTCGCGATGCAGAGCAAGACACGTTACGGGCAACTCGTCGCCGCTGGCCTGACCTGCACGATTTTCTTTTATATCATGATCAATCTGTTGATGGTGGTGGGCCTCGCGCCCGTCGCAGGTATTCCCCTGCCCTTTGTCAGCCATGGTGGTTCGTCGATGCTGACCATGATGCTGTGCGTTGGAATCATGATGTCCATTGAGCGCCATCCCGGCGCAAAGCGAGGACAATTCCAATAAGTGCCTTTGTCCTGCTTGACAAAGGCCACGAAACCCATCAAAGGCGGCGCTCCAAACGGGACTGTGCATCTGGCCAGCCCGAAATGGGGACGCTTAGCTCAGTTGGTAGAGCAGCTGACTCTTAATCA